>NZ_JBFROI010000037.1:0-70446 GCF_041471405.1 Vibrio sp. 10N.261.52.C11 | reverse complement strand
CTGAAATACGGAGGCAAAGCAACTCAATATGCTGGTCAGCCCTGAGTAAGTCACTGCGGTTGCGACCACCGACATCGAAGAAAACAAATATTTAAACTTAGACGAGGTAGAAAATACGCTCGTCAAATAGCGAATCGTGGCAATCGTCATTAAGCTCGCCGCTGTCCATTGTTCAAGAAGGATAAAGTGACTCGAAATAAGAACGCCAGCAAAGAACAGACAAGTGACGATTTTCTTCCTTTCCTTGAATTGGAATGACAGAAGATCAAAACAAATGGCTATAGCGACTAATACTTGGGAAAGATAAAAGGCAGACACGGTGATTCCTTCAATAATAACATTCCGCCCTAGCCGCTTCTTTCACGGTGAATAATCGAATAAAACATACTAGGCGGTTACAACAAAACAGAGCAAACAGCGCTCTAAAGCTTCTATAAAAATCTAAAGCTTCAACACACCACTAATCACAGTGGTCGCAGAGCCGATTAACTTTATTCGCCCATTAGCCAATAATTCAGTCGACATATAGCCACCACGACGAGACGCCTGATAAGCACTGAAACTGCTTTTGTTGAGCTTTTCTGCCCAGTGTTGCGTCAATGCGCAATGTGCCGAGCCAGTCACAGGATCTTCATTAACCCCAACCCAAGGTGCAAAGTAGCGAGAAACAAAATCAAGTTCCGTATTTGCTGCCAATGCTGTCACCACTACACCTCGCCCTTGAATACCTTTTAACGCATCAAAGTTTGGTGAAAGCTCCAATAACACTTGTTCGTTGGAAACTTCGATTAACTGCTTAGAGTCAAATTCTCTGAATGAAACTACTTGATGCGGATCTAAACCTAGGTGTTCAAGCAGCGTGAGGTTGGGTTCAGAACGCAATGATAGCTGTGTACTAGGAAAATCAAGCTCGATAGACGATTCACAAACGGCGGCAGATAATTCCCCAGATAAGGTGTTAAACACGACCTTATCACCTGTCTCAAGCAGTCCTTGTTCTTTCATCACATGAACCGTTGCCAGTGTGCCATGTCCACACAGCTTCACTTCGACTTCGGGAGTGAACCATTTAAGCGTCATAGTGTTAAGCGCGAGAAAAGCCGTTTCAGATACCGCCATCTCTTCAGCGATTGAAAACATTAACGACTCATCCAACGGCTCTTTGGAGATACAGACCCCGGCAGGGTTCCCTTTAAACGCTTGAGTTGTAAACGAATCTACTTGATATATCTCTAAATCCACAATGGCTCCTAAATGCACAACATTTCCCAAACCGGCAATCATGGCTCGTTGGGACATAACCTAGATATTGCTGCCCACAATAAGCACAATCACCTTGTGCTACAAGTCTTTAGCAACAACTTTATCGATACTTATTGAGAAACGAAACAAATGATAAACAAAACGTTATAGAAGTGTTTTTAGGGATAAAAGAACATTGAACATAAGAGTAAATCGCGATGGCAAAACAAAGGAATAACGACGATTAATACGAGCGAAAACCCGAAAAAGGTAATCACCGCATCATTATTTAATGCTTAATAACTTGTAAGAATGGATATTATGATGAATATTAATTTAAATAATCCATTCACGGACAATAAACTGGAATACGTACTTGTGTTGAATACGATACGACGGAGTCATCCTTGCCTCACACGATAAAGGTTCGGTATCAAGTAGGAGTAGCAAGTTGCTATTTGCATGAAATGCATGAAGTTGAAGTTAAATTAAGTGCCTAAATTTGAATCATGTCGCAAATTTTGGGCTACGATTTAGTTATCACGTACGAAAGGGAATCCGTCAGTGAAAGCGTTTTGCGTATCAATACTTGCGTCAACATCCTTTTTGGCTAGCCCTGTATTTGGCCAGCAGCATGATATTTATCTCTACAATTGGGATGAATTTTTATCTGACAGCGTCGTTACCCAGTTGAGTGATACCTACGGCATCTCACTAAAGCAGCAATATTTTTCTGACGAGTCCATTCGTGATGAAGTGCTATTGAGTGAACGACGAGGTGCGTTTGAATTGGTTGTCATTGAAAGTATGAAACTGAAAGCGCTGGCTAAACAGAACTTATTCCACAACCTGAGCGACTTGCAGCAATCCCTTTCAAGCAACTTTGACTCAAGATGGGTGGATGGGTGTGGCGAATATGGAATCCCCTACGCTTGGGGGACATCCGGCATCTTATACCGAAGCGGAAAAGTTGAGACTCCCAAGTCTTGGGGCGCTCTTCTAGACCCTGAAACCAAAACCAGCGGCCGAATCAGCATGTATTATGAGCCTACGGATTTGGTGAGTGCTGCGCTTCTGATGAATCAATTTGAGCCGTTTACCAACAACGAACAAGAACTTCGAGTCGCTTACAAAACGCTACAAGCACAGAAGCCTCACCTTGAAAGTAATGAATACGTTGTCGATTATATTCGTCATCCCGAACACTTAGCCAACATCGACCTCGCCTACGGATACTCAGGTGACAGCTATGTGCTTAATGATGCCGAACCTGAGGCATCTTGGGCCTACACAGTGCCTCTAGAAGGAACAACCTTATGGTTAGAGTGTATGGCTGCAATTAACAACGGAGAGCGATCTCCACAGGCAACCACGATTCTCTCCTTCTTATCGCAACCCGAAATCGCCGCTCAAAACGCAATGGATTCATGGTTTGCAACGCCAAGTTCAAAAGCAAAAGCACTCACTTCTCAGGAGTATCAAAACGATCCCGAGCTTTTCCCGAATAAAGAAGTATTAGATCGCAGCTACCTTTATCAGCCGTTAGAACCGAGTAGCATTCAAATTCGCAATCGTATTGTCGACAGTTTGAGATAACTCATGCCAGTATTGAAGAAGCTCTATTTTGTACTTTTACCAACGCTGACATTTGTGCTCCTGATAGCAGGAATCGTGATGTACAACTTCGCATCAAATCATGCTAAGCACATGTATTTGGACAAGGTGCAATCTGATGTGAACACCGCTTTAGTCGCGGCGGAATACGAGCAGCTCGGCTTGTCCTTACTAGTTAAAGATATCGGTTCTTCGTTGCAGTTCCTCCGCTACATTCAAAATCCTGGCGACTACACGACTCTATCGCTATTGGAAAAACGAGTACTCCGAGTATTAAGCCAGAATCACGTCAATCAATTTGGGCAACGCAATGTTTATATCGTGGACCCTAAGTTCAAATTAACGCTTTCGACTCTCAGAGCCGATCCTTTCGAGGGGCTAAAAATCCCTGACAAGATTTATGAAAGAGTCTTCGACATATACACCTCGTTAATCAGCAAGAAGGAACTCTCCTACGAAGGCTTCTCTTATGTCTCGATTAGTGGCGAGCTCAGATATTCGTATGTTGCGGCAATTGACCCTTACCTCCTTCCTCAAGATAAACGTGCAAGTAGCAGTTTAAATCGCTACATCTTGATTGCTGACGGACCTCTGATACAACTCTCTAGCTTATTAATCAAATACAATGACGATGACAATATTCAGTTCTTAATCGAGCCATCCTCAGACGCTGCCAACATTGAAAATACCCAATTCGTTATCAAATCAATTGAGCAAACCCAAGATAAAATCAATGTGCAGATGACCAGCCGACATCTCATCGCGCAAGTAAATATTCGAGAACAAAAGTTCAACCATGAGAAAGCCATCATCGCTAAACAAACCTTGTTAGGTGGCTTTGGTACTCTCTTTACGATCATGTTGATCGTACATTTAGTGGTACGTTACCAACTCGTGCGACCGCTTAAAGACTTACTGCAAGAGATATCGATCGGCGGGCTCAAACTTAGATACTTCAAACGCTCATCAGGGCAAAGTGAAATTGATGGTTTAAAGAACGCGTACATAGACTCATTAACAGAGTTGAAGTTCGAAGCCGAATTCGACCAACTCACCAAGCTAGCTAACCGACGCTCTTTCATCAGACACCTTGATGTACGACTAAAAAGCTCGATGAGCCCACACTGCTATGTGGTTTGTTGGGACATCATCGATTTTCGTAAAATTAACGATCTCTACGGGGCAAAAGTTGGTGATAATGTACTGATAAGCTTAGCTAAAGCACTGAAAGAGACACTACAAAACCAACAAGCCTCTTTGGGCTTTAGTTGCAGTGATTACTCTTTAGCCAGACTGGGAGGGAATCAGTTTATCGCGATCTTGGAGATGGGTAAGAACCAAGTGATAAACGAAGAAATTGAGAACATCAACAATACGCTGACCGGCACCACCTTCCTTGACTACTATGGGTTTCGATTATCACTCGCAACAGGTGTTTTACCGCTCGACACGCCAAAGTTCGATGAGATTTGGCACCGATGCATCGATGAAATGTTAGCTAATGCGAAGTCTCATAGTGATGGCGAAAGTCGTATTGTTTATGGCGAAGAGTTGTTACATACCTTGGAACGCCATGACGTTGTAGAGAAAAGACTCTTAGAGTGCTGCGAAAGTGACAACTTTGAACTTCGCTTTATGCCTATTTTTAACGCCAAGACACTTCAGATAGATGGCGCGGAGTGCCTGATTCGTTGCCCAGCCTTATTCGATATCGATGCGGGACCAGAAGAATTTATCCCAGTTGCAGAAAAGAGTAACCTTATTGCCAGGCTCGACATGTGGGTCATTGGCACCGCGATCAAAAGCTATAAAGAGCTTTCAGAACTTCATAAATACAAGGGCACTCTGTCAATTAATATCTCGGCGATGGAGCTCTACAACCGTAATTTTGCCGACAACATCCGTAAAGTACTCGAACGTTATCAAGTGCCACCTGGCAACATTATTATAGAGATTACCGAGACCAGTTACGTAAAAAGTACCAAGCTTACGGTACAGACTATCGAGAGAATCAGAAGCCTAGGCTTAAAGGTTTCACTTGATGACTTTGGTACTGGATACACAGCCTTCAACCAGCTACTCCACTACCCTGTGGATGAGCTAAAAATTGATAAGAGCTTTATCGATAACATGGTAGACGACAAAGCCGACCGTAAGATGGTCGAATCTATGGTTAACTTAGGCCACTCTTGTGACACGCTAGTCGTCGCAGAAGGTGTCGAGTCCATAGAACAGTATCATTACCTCAGAAAAGCGAACTGTGACCTAATACAAGGCTACTTCTTTAGCCAACCACTCACTTATCTGGAATTCATCGAGTTTGTTCGAGACCATAATCCGCAAGCAATTTTAAACCCGCAGTCTGTCACCAGTTCGAGATCTAACGAGCGAATCATTGCACTCACTCAAAAGCAACAGCCTCAAGCCTAAACCTCAAAGTATCTCTTCCTGTTCAAGCGTTGAAAGCCACTATAGCTATAACTAGTAGAGGACTATCTTCATCAGTGCAGGAGCTCTGCGTTAGCTACACATTGAATGAGGAGGACAATAAAGGATGGCAAAGGCCATGATAGTGAATAGGTAGAGTGGTGAAACGTAAAGCAAATAAAACCTAAGCTCTGATTTGTCGCTTATGAGGGGATTAGCTCTGCATCGTCGTTAGTAGCTCCATCATATCTTTAGAGCTGATGTTCTTCTTATGCCTGACTACAGCGTCAATCATCAATTCTAAATTGCCCGCTGAAATATAATCCTTGAGCACGTCATTGAATTTTTCCTGGATCTCATCACTTGTGTACAAGTGTTCAGGAATGAAGAACAGAAACTGACTGCCACTACTACGAAACGAGATTGTGCTTTCAGGGACCTTTGCCGTCAGGGACTTAGCAGCAGAACTCACCACCAAGTCACCATATTCCAGACCGTACTTTTGGTTTATCTCACTGAGGTTTCGGATTCGTACAAAGTAGAGATCGAAGTTATTGTTTATTGGGTAACTGTTCTTAACAAATTTCATTAACGATACTCGATTGCGAAAGCCAGTAATAAAGTCGGTAGAATGAAGTTTTCGTTTGATGGAAAAATCGAGATAGAAAATGATGCCTGTCATCAACAAAATCAAGACAAGAAAGGCGCTGCTGATTTGGTGAACAACAACAAATTTGCCTACCATGGACGTATTTTCTTCAATAACTGTGCTTTGTAATCGAAACTTTTCGTTAATGAATTCGACCAAGGTGGTGTAGCAAATATCGACTTTCTTCTGCAGCAATTCTTTGGGTAGCTGACCTTGGCTGACCAATTTGATTGACGATTCTAGCGACTTAAATTTTTCAAACTCTGCGGTAAAGTAAGGCTTAAAGTTTGCTGAGCGAATAAAATTAGACGATTCAGTGCTGTTGATCAGAATATCAAAGCGACTCCAAGTAATGTCATAAGCCAACCACAATTCATCATAATCGATCGTCTTTGCGTGGCTAACCATCAAGAAGTTTGCATACTCTTTGACGAGTTGAAAAACAAACCATGTGGCCTCATTTTGGCGGTTAGAAAAGCTCTTGTTGATGTCATTAATTCGAGTAACACTGTAGATATTGACGGATAGAACAACCACGGCCAAAGACAAAACAACGACTTTGATTGCGGCCATAGACAACAGCTTCTTCATAATTAGCCTCTACAGGTGAATATCACGAATCTGCCAAATCATCTTGGCATGGAAATCAGGGGTATTGGTCTCAGGGTTCGCAGAGATTGGATATATCAACCAATAAGGGCCTTTCTCTCTCACAGACATAAACTCACCATTCTTTTTGATCGCAATGATGGGTTCATAGGTATCGAAATCTTCTTTGGGCACGGCAATTTTGTAGTCATTCAATGCCACGAAAGTGACTTGCGGTGATATGGGTAGATCCATATTTTCGAGCACTGTTTGCAACGTCACACCGCTATAAACGGTCAGACCCTCAACCCATGGCAAGGTGGTGGTAATTTCTGTCTGAGGAAGTGTTAGGAGTTGTTCTCGACTGAATTGATGCTTTTGCCCTAGGTGATCGAATATTGTGAGTTCGGATGCTGCAAAAATAGAAAATGAACACAGTGAAAGTATAAACAGAAGTGCAGCTCTCATTTTAAACTCCATTCTAAAAAGGTCACTAAATTGAGTCTAGTTCATATTGGTCATTTGACTTGCTTAGACATTGCCTATTTTCTCAATAATGCAGTTCGACTCTTTCTGAGATAACGTTTCATTCCTGTAACCAGGTGCGAACAACACCTTCCCTCCTCTAAATAAGACTTTAATTAGCGTTCATACCAGTAATCCCGGTTTTTTAAAGGCAATGAGTAATCCAATCCAGCCACTGAATACGTACTGACCATCAAAATTAACAATAAATATGAGTCAGTAAGTAGCAAGAATGCTTGTTGCTGCATAACCTTTAATCGAACGTAAGCAGCTTTAAGAGCCTAGTTTTCTGATATCTGTCGCTTCTATTCCACCAGCAGGTATCGCGTGTCGCTCTTAAAAAGCTTACTCATTTCATAATCAAGGGAATCGAGAATGAGTTTGAATATAAAAAAATTTAACCCCATGACGACACTTTCAACCCTAGTAATGACGTTGGTCATGTTTCCTGTTTCTGCTGACGTTAATCAAGAACAATTCGAGTTAGGTAAGCAGAAAGCAAAGGTGTGCATGACCTGCCATGGCGTTGACGGCATCTCAACGCAAGACCCCTACCCGAACCTTCGCGGTCAAAAGGTGGGATATCTAATCTCCTCGTTAAAAGACTATCAGACAAGGGAAAGAACCAGTGGTTTGGCAATTCTCATGCAACAACAAGCCGACACCCTTTCAGACCAAGACATCCGCGATATTTCCTATTTCTATTCAATGCTCGGCAACGATTCAAACTCACTCAACGAATCAAATTCAGTCAGCGAATAAAAGCTTTAGGCAAGGAGCCTTGTTATGGAACAAGTGACACCGCAATACAACATTAAGGTCGTTAAGTACTTCATCATCGCGTCTTTAGTGTGGGCAATCGTAGGTATGATCATCGGGGTGATTCTCGCCGCGCAATTGTATTGGCCAGTCTTAAACTTCGATTCTCAATATTTCCAGTTTGGTCGACTGCGCCCGCTGCATACGTCTGGGGTGATTTACGGGTTCGTCGTGAACATCTTGATGGGGACATCTTTGTACATTGCCCAGCGAACAGGCCATTGTGAGTTGTTCAATAAAAGCCTTTCATGGATGGTATTTTGGGGATGGCAATTTATTCTATTGCTTGCGGTCATTTCCTTACCCGCAGGCCACACCAGCTCAAAAGAGTATGCGGAACTTGAATGGCCAATCGACTTAATGATCGTGCTGGTTTGGGTGCTTTATGCGGTGCTGTTCTTTGGCACCCTTGCTAAACGAAAGGTCAGCCACATCTTCGTAGCTAA
Organism: Vibrio sp. 10N.261.52.C11; assembly: GCF_041471405.1. Classification (NCBI taxonomy): domain Bacteria; kingdom Pseudomonadati; phylum Pseudomonadota; class Gammaproteobacteria; order Vibrionales; family Vibrionaceae; genus Vibrio; species Vibrio sp. 10N.261.52.C11. The sequence goes on along the minus strand of NZ_JBFROI010000037.1, from coordinate 62,136 downwards.
CTGGTTCTTTGCTGCATTCATTATCGTCGTTGCAATGATTTTCATTGTGAACAACCTCGCGATGCCAGTGTTGGCGATGAAGTCCTACTCTGTGTTTGCAGGGGCTCAAGATGCGATTGTTCAGTGGTGGTGGGGACATAATGCCGTCGGCTTCTTGCTGACCGCTGGCGTGATTGGTATGAACTACTATTTCATACCCAAAGCGGCGGATCGACCTATCTATTCGTACCGCTTATCTGTGATCCACTTCTGGGGCTTGGTCGGCTTTTACACGTGGGCCGGAACGCACCATTTGGTTTATTCTTCTGTTCCGATCTGGATTCAAAACATCGGCATCGTAATGTCTTTGATCCTGTGGCTCCCTTCTTGGGCTGGTGCGTTCAATAGCGCAATGACCCTTCTACAAAACAAAGAAAAGCTGAAGTCCGACTACATTCTTTTATTCTTTTTCTCAGCAATTCTTTACTACTGCTTGGCGACATTCGAAGGTCCCCTACTCGCTATTCGCTGGTTCAACATGGTGGCACACAACACCGAATGGATCATCGGTCACGTACATTCCGCAGCTCTTGGATGGGTTGGAATGTCAGGGATAGCGGTTTTTTACTATTTCATTCCACGCTTATGGGGCCAAACCGATCTTTGGTCACGACGACTGATTAAATGGCACTTTTGGCTCGCTCATGCTGGCGTCGCCATCTATGCGATAGCACTTTGGATCGCAGGCATCGGCGAGGGCTATATGTGGCTCGCTCAAAATGAAAATGGCGAACTGATTTACAGTTTTGTGGAAGCTATGGACTTTAAAGCACCTTGGCTATTCATGCGCTTCTTTGGTGGTGCGCTGTTTGTACTTGGACTGTTCTTAATGGCTTTCAACTTGTACAAAACGGTTCGTATGCCCGCAGTACATGATGCTAAACAAACCGTTAATGAGGGGGCTTAAATGATGAGTAAAGACTTTACACATTCAATCGTCATTTTAATTTTGACCACTGTTGTCGTGGCCTCCTTCTCTTTATTGGTCTGGGTAGTGCCAAGCATTGTCCGTGGCGATGATATTGCCAAAGGCAGCTTAGCGATGCCTCTCACACCGATTGAGTTAGCAGGCCGAGACATATACATCAGTGAAGGCTGCCATGTTTGTCACACACAAATGGTTCGCCCTCTAGAGCCAGAAGTGAAGCGTAATGGTCGCCCGAACCAAGAAGCAGACGATATCTATGAGTTTCCTAACTTGTGGGGCTCTAAACGTACTGGTCCTGACCTCACTAACTTAGGTAGAAAGTATTCTGACCAATGGCATGCTATTCACTTAATTGACCCTCGAAAAGTCGTACCGACCTCGATCATGCCCTCTTACCCGTGGCTATTTGAGCAGACTCTGACTGGCGATGATATTAGCGCCAAAATGGAAGTGTTACGTACCTTAGGTGTGCCTTATACCGATCAAGAAATTGGTGATGCCCGTTTGCAAGTAAGAGGCAAAACCAAAGGTGAAGCTCTGATTCGCTATTTACAAAGCCTGGGTAAAGATACGTCACAGGAGGTATCACAATGAGCACATTCTGGAATCTATGGGCGGTACTCTTAACCTTAATATTCTTTGTTCTGATGGTGTCTGTTGTCGTTAAATACTGGCGTAGCAATCACAAGGCCGATCACGACCACACCATTGGCACCTTTGATGGTATTGAAGAGAAAGATGCGCCTCCACCTAAGCTGTTATTTATCAGTTATGCAGTGGCATTTCTTTTGTCTGCGGGTTATTTGGCGCTCTACCCCGGGCTTGGAGAATGGGAAGGCTTAGTCGATTGGGAACAAAGCGACGATAAGCTCAGTTCACCATCCACCACTCTCAATGAGCAATTTGCACAAACCAGCGAAACCACGTTAGAGGGATTAGCTGCTGTCCCAGAGATCGTGAACAGCGGTAGGATTCTATTCCAAACTCACTGTGCCGCTTGTCACCGAGATAATGCACAAGGTCAGAAACACTTCCCTAATCTTATCGACCAAGAATGGTTATACGGCGGCAGTGATGAAGCTGTGATCCATTCGATTGCCAAAGGACGAAATGGAGCGATGCCGGGTTGGAGTGAAATCATGCGCCCAGACGAGGTGGCAAAAGTCTCCTACTATCTAGCCTCCCTCAACCAACGTCATACCGATGTGCCGGAGATTAAAGTCGAGCTCGGTAAAACCTTGTTCGTCCAATACTGTTCGTCTTGTCATGCCGATGGTGCTGTCGCTAACCCAGCGATTGGCGTACCTAATCTTTCCGATGATATCTGGCTTCACGGAGGGAGTATTGAAGAGATTCAGCACACCATCAATTACGGTTTGAACAACCTAATGCCTGCGTTTGATGAGCAGCTCAGTGAGAACGAGATACTCGCGCTTGGGGCTTATATCCGACACGCTGGTGACGTAGAGCAACAAAGGCTTGCGAGTTTGAAAGCATCATCTGTTGAGCGCGGAGAATATCTCGCTTACGCCGGTGACTGTGTGGCTTGTCATAGTGCAGAAGGTGGCGAACCCTTTGCTGGCGGCCTACCGTTTGTGACCCCTTTCGGTACCGTGTATTCAACCAACATAACGCCACACACCACCGAAGGGATCGGGACTTATGACTTCGACGATTTCCGAGCTGCGTTAGTTGCAGGTAAAGGTAAGAATGGTTACCTGTACCCTGCAATGCCCTACACCTCTTATCAATACCTCACCGACCAAGACATGGTCGATTTGTGGGAATACATGCAGTCAATCACCGCCGTGCCACGACGCAATGATGACAACAGCATGATGTTTCCATCCAATATTCGCTTAGGTTTGCTTGGCTGGAACATCGTATTTATGGATACAGACCCTATTGATTATGAAGTACCAGAAGAGCTCAAAGGAGAAATTGAGGATGTCGATAAGTGGCAACAAGGCAAATATTGGGTCGCAGGACTTGGTCACTGTTCGGAGTGCCATACGCCAAGAAACATTGCCCAAGCACTGATACCAGAACGTATTTTCCAAGGTAACTTGATTGACGGTTGGAACGCGCCTGATATCACAGCTAATGAGCTCTACGTCGATGGTTGGGATGAAGCAACACTCACCGACTTTTTACACACCGGACATTCAGACAAAGGCACCGCTTTTGCGGGTATGGCTGATGTAGTGAAAAACAGCCTAAGCTTGATGACGCGTGAAGATATCGAGTCGATGTCCTATTACCTACTCAGTGGGGACATCAACAACACCATTGCCAGTGATGCCGTTCAGTTACAGCCTAAAGGGTTTGATGAAGCTGCGTATGCCAGTGAAATCTACACCACGTATCGTCAAACTTGTGGGGCGTGTCATGGTGACGATGGTAAAGGTCGCGACCCAATCGCCCCTACTCTGTTGAATAATGGCATTATCATGCACAGCGACCCATTCAACACCATTGCGGTAACCGTTCGCGGCTTGCAACCTACCTATCTCGACAAAGATCGAAACTTCATGCCGATGGCAAGTTTCGAGGATGTATTGTCGGATCAACGCTTAGCTGAGTTAATCACGTTTGTGCGTTTAAACCTTGGCGACCGAAATGAACCAGTCACGGCTGAACATGTTCGAGAGGTAAGAGAAACACTTGAAGCAGCGGGTTATGCGGGTGGATTACACACCACGCCTGAAATGTACGAAAATCGAGATAAGAACATTAACATACGATAGGCGCTGTAGCTGTGCGTAGCCGATTGGCTCAATAAACAGCGAACAGCACGTAACTTTTATCTTTGCTAACAAGCCAAAAGGAGACCACTGTGTCTCCTTTTCTTTTGCCCAAACCCAAGTTTTCGATACTTTGCCATACAACACAATTGTAACTAACTGATTACACAATTAAGCAGAGCTGCACATAATGCGATCAATCTCGCAGAACAAAGATGACACCAAGTGCATAATATGCAAAATTTTATAAAGATGTACTAAGGACAGTTATGGATACAACTACACTCATCTACGATACGTTGGAAGGCCTGTCGAGCGCAAAGCCACAGCAACACGCTCAAATCCGCCAAAATCTATATAACCAATTAGATTTATCATTTGAGAAGCAGTTGGCTTTATATTCATCAGTTCTTGGTCCAGCAAGTGCTGGTAGATTGACCGACTTGGATAGTGCAGTGATGTCTGCACGCAAGATTGTTGGCTTAGAAAACAGCTAAGCAATCTTCAACCTATCTCAACTTTAACGCTGCCATTGTGCAGCGTTTTTTTATGGACGCTATTTACGATAAGTAAGGTTGGTTACAATAAATGCTGTTAGTTGCGATAAATACGGTTAGTTGCGATAAACGCGGTTAAGAAGATAAGTGCAGTTAGGTCTGTTTTTCAAGTTACACGCATTCTCATTTGGTTAATCTTATGTTCCATTTTTAACAGGTGTGTAACCACAATAATGGCGCTAATGTTAGTAGCACGTTAACCACACATCGGATGGAAGAATCATGAGAGTACTTATTGAATATACACAAACAGGCAAATACCGTGATCATGCGTGGGAAGCATTAACGATTCGTTCAAAAGGTGAAATTCAAGCTGTGACTCCCTCTTATGCGGCTCAACTTATCGAACAGAACCGCGCCAGCTTATCGACCACTGAAAATCAAGATATCGTCATCCAACCTTAATGGCTTCAAGGGCTACCCCTCCTAGTTCCTTAAATCGAATAGTTCGATGACATAAAAAAAACGCTGCACGGATGCAGCGTTTTCTTGTTTCTGGCGTATCGTATTTCTAACGTAGATAGTTTCTAAAGTAGAAAGCTTCTAACGCATCTTGTTTCTAGTGCAAATAGCTTGATTACTTTGGCAGATTTTCTAACGCTTCAACCATCGTCATCAATTTATCGACAATCCTTTCGCCGTCTACTCGCAAGCCATTGTGTTCATATTCATTGGTGATCCACGCTTTCGAGTTAGGAATGTTCGCCAATGTTTCACGGCTGTAATCCAACTCAACGTACATGTCATCGGCGTAAACGGCACACGCCATTGGCACTGTATTCTTGCTCAACTGCTCTGCGTTGTACAAAGTGCCCCAGTCCGACTTTTCAGCCAACATGTTCGCGGCTTCACGCAGTGGCTTCAGCGTTTCAAGTTGGTCGAACATCCATGGGTACACCATTTCACCAGTAAACCAGAACTCACTGCCCGATTGGTAGTTGAAGTGTGGGTACTGCTCACGAACACGATATGCAGACCAGTTAGACGCTGTACCTTGACAGTAAATCGATTCATGCAAGATTGCGTAAATTGGGTTAGTTAAGTAACCCTGCTCTTGCTGCATTTGATTTAGGAAGCTGTAGCTCAGCTGTCTGTTACCGTTCACTTCAACAAACGCACTCTCCAGTGTGAAATACATTGGAAGGTTTGCTTCGCCGCCACCAAGATTAATACCTATTAGCTGGAACTGTTCAACTGTGAACACCTGACCGTTTGGCAGTCTCACATCGTTGTTGAGCAGGTAATCAGAGATCTCGCGACACATAGCTTGTGCTTGTGGGAACTGAGCAAAGAAAGCTCTGTTTTTGTCTTCTACACGCTTGTAAGTCGCACGATAAACATCGTCAGCTTCTCGTTCAATAGAAGGAATGCCGCCCGTCACATAACAACGCTGCAAGCTCTGTGGGAACAGTGACAAATAGCTCAGTGTACAGAAGCCACCAAAGCTTTGACCAATCGTCGACCATTGCTTAATACCAAACTGTTCACGAATCGCTTCAGCGTCACGAACGATGTTATCCGCTCTGAAATGCGTTAAGTATTCGACTTGTTGTTCTGGAGACAAATGCGCCAAAGTTTCATGGCTGATAACCGTGCTGTTGCCAGTACCACGTTGGTCTAGAAGCAGAACACGGTAGTTTTGTAATGCACGCTTTAGCCAACCCGATTGACCACTCACCCGTGGAGAAGGAAAACCTGGGCCGCCTTGAAAGTAGATCAACCACGGCAGCTCTTGCTCATCTTTAGCGAGATCAACCAGCTCACGTGCGAAGACTTGGATCTGTTGTCCATCTTTGGCTTGATAATCAAGTGGCAACTCGAAAGAGTGCTGACGGTACAGGGTGGTTCCATCAATAAAGTTAGCTTGCACGCTTCATTCCTTTTTATCTGATTCTAAAGTCATTGGTACGAATAAAAATGGCACCCTTTGGCACCGTAGTTAGCAAGATACGCATACTAGCTTGTAAATGAAACCGTTTGTTGAACCTGAATGTGAAGGTACTTCATTAAATCGCCAAATTAGCTTTATACGCGTAACAACTTGTGTCAAAACAGAGAGTTTAAGATGTGATCTATTGAGAAGAAGAACAAAAGTGGGACACAAATAAAAAGAGCTTAACGAGGTGAGGATACGTTAAGCTCTTTGGTTTTATCTGTTGTAAATGAGGTTTTTAGGTTGAACAAGCTCAGGCTTTATAGGTTTAGTTTCTATAAGCCAAAGATCTATAAACTGAGCTTCTGTAACTTATAGCTCTATAAAACAAAGCTAAGAAGCCTCGAGCTCACCTGCACCTTGAATTGAACGTTGGCTGTTTTCAACAAGGATAGCCGTCGCCGTTTCTTTCAACGCGCCCCACTCTCCATCGTCAACTTCAATGCCCTCGTTCCACGCCTTCTCTTGAGTTTTAAAAAGCGCTTCCGATTCAATGTGTGTTTGGTAGCCATCTGACAAACGTTCGATATCGAAATCCTGGACGGAAAGCTCGATGGTCATATTGTGGATATGATCGTCCGATGCCAGAGGCAAATCTGATAAAAACAGTTCTGGTGCAACGCAACCACGGTTAAGCACATACAAGGTGCTCTTAGGATTTGAGCCATTATCCCAACGTGCGGTACATGCGATGCCTTTCGCTGCCAGTTTTACAAGCTCACTGTACGCTAACCAACGGTTATGGCAGTTGTTTAGCTCGATTTTCAGCGTCTTTTTACCGACCATTTTTTCAATGGCGTAATCCATCACCACAGGAAGATGACACGCTAAGCTCGCCTTGTGCAGGTCCACTTCAACTGTGTTGTCGCTTGTCACTTGGATGTCTACAGGGCAATCGTCTTCTAGCCCCATAAAGTTGCTCGCATTGTTAAAATGACGAACACCATCCAAGCCAACCATTTGTAAATCTGCCACCATGTTCGCTATCACATCGGCTTCACCACATGTACGACGCATACCCAGAAAGGCTTTATTAACGGCCGCTACCAGTTCATTGTGAGAAACGATCATAACGATTTACCTCCATGTTGAGCGTTGATATGTGTAGGAACTTTATTTGAGTCAGCGATCTCCGCTTCACTTGGTAAGATTGGGAACACCCATTCGTCCTGATGAATTTCATCAAGCAACGGTGCACCTTGGAAAAACGTCACTCGTACCCAACGGTCTGAGCGAGGATCAAACTTAGTCGCTCCAAACATCGCTAGCTTACAACGCAGCAAATGCATTGGTGGCGAGTCTTGGTGCAGCACGTTCATTTGAATGTCGCCCATCGCCTTGTTACCTAACGTCCACACACGGCGCGCAATGGCACGATGCTGCGGTTGTTTAACAAGGAATTCAGCCAATGAAAGCTCTGGCGCGAATTGCAATAAAGCATGGTACAGACGGTAAGCTTGACGGCCGATATCCAACGGCAGTTCGCGCTCTTCGCCGAGTTCCTCGCCTCGAACACCGAGCCTTGGCTCTTCTTTGTCCTGAGAGCGATACCAGAACCAGTAGTTATTTTCTGCTTTCGTAAAGTCAGTCGTGATCGCCCAACGGTACTTTTCTTCTAACACAACCAATAGGTCTTGGATCTTTTTGCCACTAGGAAGCGAGAGTGTTTCGCTACAATTCATTTGCTCTTGATGGGCGTCCACTAATTCTGGGTACAATTCCATCAAGCATGAGATAAGGATTTCTTGGGCTTCCATACTCATGTGCTTAGATTGTTCAACTAACTGCGCCCATGTATCGCAATGGTTTACAGAAGCTTCTAGTGACTGTTCTGCGTGTTTCAACTCATCAACAGCGGTTTTGTTCAACTCTTGCTGATTTTCATTGATGGTAACAACTTGTTCTAAATGACAAATCGCTTTTTTAACTAATGTACGTAGGGGCTCAATCAATGCCGTATCCGTGTGATTAGCTAACACGTCAGCTAATGCATGCTCACGGGTTGTCATCCATTGATCGACAATACTTGGGTGGTTAATCAAATATGGCGCCATACCTAAACCTGTGGCATTACCCACACCTAGGTAGCGTTGTAAGCCTCTGTGCAAGGTAATCGCTTGTTCACCGCCTTGTTGCTCCGCTAGGTAATGAACCCAATCTAGGCTGAACTCACGCAGCATATAAACAGCACACATTTGAGCACTGAACGATTGATTAAAATCTGGATTCTTTTCCAAGATTTTAAAGTCAGCAATACCAAACTTACCATTACCATAAACCGCTGTGGTTCGTAGGATGTAGCCAACTTCCGCTAGCTCTTTTGGCGTTGGTTGAACACCTTTAGCCAAGTGACTAACAATATGTTCAAACACTCGTACACTTTTGTTGGCACGCGCTAAAACAAGCACATTGTTAGGGTTACGGCCTGCTTCTTGTAGCGGCACATTCGCACGAAGTCTCTCAAGTAGGGTGACATCAACATCACCAAGAACCAAAGCAAATGTTACGTCCCACTTTTCAGCAATTACACGGTCATTTCGTTCGTCGTCTGCAATCTCATCGCAGAACACAACCAAATGATAAACATGGTTTGGCGTCTGTAGCTTATAGATAGCATGACCATACCCTTGAGGGTCTAATTGCCACTCATGTTTAGTCACTTTCCATTGCTGTTGCGCCATTTTACGAATCAGAGTTCTTACGAAGCTGATGCGTGTTTGGTGCATAGCACCCAGTCTTTCCGGTGCCATAACGACCGTTGCGTCACGTAGTGCTGATTCAGTGTAGGTAGAACGATGTGCATCCATTTTGCTCACCACCTTTGTAGTTATAAGGGTTTTGCTAGCCATTCAGAACCGATCGTTGCTGTCTTTTGAAGCGTGTATAGCGACAGGATGTTGGTTAGCTTTCACGTTTTAATCGTTATTGATGTTGTCGAGGCAAGCGAACTCGCCCCTTATTATTTGTCCTGACTAGATCTCTTGACCTAAATAGTTGCCGTCCGATGTATCTTCACCAGTACGGGTTTTCTCTTCCTTTCGGAATCTGGTATCAGCCTTATTTCAAAGGCTGATACCTTGCTTCTCTTTAATTTTTAGAGAGCGTTACCTCTACAGCTTCTTTACAGATCCTGCTCTTCTACAAACTCTGCTTTTCTACAAACTCTGCTTTCTACAAACCTTGCTCTTTCGCCATCTTGATTGCGATTTGAGGCGCATTCCAAAGCGATGGCAGTAAGATTAAGGACACCGGAACCGCTGTAATTACGATGAAAGATTGCAGCGCTGAAATACCACCAGAGCCTAGAGAAATCAGAATCAACGCTGTTACGCCCATCATCACGCCCCAGAAAGTACGGATGATTGCATTCGGTTCTGTCTCACCACTAATTACAACACTGATGGTGTAAGTCATTGAGTCGCCAGTCGTTACGATGAAAATCGTGGTTAAGATCAGGAACAAGATAGAGATAAGCATCGGCATTGGAAGTTGCTGAGTTACCGCCAACAGAGCACCTGGTAAGTTAAAGCCTTCAAACGCTTTACTTACGCTGCCTGGATCTGCGATTTCGAACGCAAGGCCAGAGCCACCAACAATCGTGAACCAGAAACAAGTAACAAACGGTGCAACTAAGCTAATGGTTGAAACCAATTGGCGAATACTACGGCCACGTGAGATACGTGCGATGAAGATTGCCATCATTGGGCCGTACCCTAGGAACCAACCCCAGAAGAACACAGTCCACCAACTCAACCACCCCTCATCACCACGGTATGTCGCCATTGGGATGAAGTTATCGATCATGCTACCTACACCTTGAATGTAGCCGTTAAAGATAAAGTTTGTAGGGCCAAAGATCAGGATGTAAACCATCAGTGCCATTGCCAGAATCACGTTGTATCGGCTTAGCATTTGCATTCCGCGGTTTAGACCGCTTAATGCTGACATTGTGTAAAGAACGATAGCGAACAAGATGATGATAAGCTGCGTTGTGAAGCCATCAGGAATCTCAAACAGTGCGTTCAGTGCGTAGCTCACTTGCAAGCCCAAAAACCCGATAGGACCAATAGTGCCTGCCGCTACCGCGACAATACAACATGCATCAATCAAAGCGCCGGTGTGACCTTTCAGCGCGCGTTCGCCCAATACTGGATAAAGCAGAATTCGAGGTTTAAGCGGTAAGCCTTTGTCATAGTGAAGGTGCATCACCACAATAGACGTTAAGCTGCCGACGATTGCCCATGCCAAGAAACCCCAATGCATGAAAGATTGCGATAAAGCGTTCACGGCACCTTGCTGTGCGTTCTCTTGTGCGCCGTACAATGGTGGTGGGCTAACGTAGTGAGCGATAGGCTCTGCTGCTGCCCAAAATACACCGCCACCTGCCAGTAGCGTACAGAAGATGATCGCCATCCAACGGAAGCCGTCCATTTCAGGTTTAGCGATGCCGCCTAGGATAACCTTGCCTGTTCGCCCTGCCGCCAGGCCAAGACCAATAAGAAAAGTCAGAAGAAGAAGCATTTGCCAGTAAGGACCGAATACTTTTACAGACCATGCAAAGCCCGTATTTACTAGGCTTGATAACAGCTCGCCATCAAATAGAGCAAGTGCCACGAACAGAGCGATAAAACCGCCGCTGTACCAAAGTGCTGGGTTGGATAGGCCTAATTTGTCTGACGTAGACTCAGACTCGTTTGTGTTGCTTTTTGCATTAATTGTTGTGTGTGCTTGACCCGCATTTAAGCTTGAAGATTTCACGCTATTGGTTAAATCAGACATACTCTGACTCCAGAGGTTTCTTTGCAGCTGTCATTTGAATGATGACTACAAGGGTGTATTTAACACCTGCCCTATTGTTTTTTGTGTTGGGCAGGCTAATCCATGTTTGGGTTACCGCGTTGCGAAATAGACCGTTGTTCCTTTTGAATAGTGAAATTGGTTTAAGCAGCACTTGCTTATTGAACGTTTGTTAGAAGGCTGCTAATTCGATGATGGCTCGCGAGAAACCGTTAACCCTTGGTTTGAGGCTCTAGGCCATCTTTCAAGAAGTTAAACCAGTTTTCTCCCAAGACTTGCCCAGCTTCAGACTCGCTGAAACCATGACGCATCAATCCGTTATATATGTTTTCCATACCCGCACTACCACAGAACCAAGGCAACGCATCTGGCCAACCTGAGTTGTTCGCAGAGCCTTCGCCGTAGTCCATTGCTTTAGACCAACGACCATTTCTCATCCATTCAAGAACGGCTTGAGGTTGGTTTAAGCATAGGTCACTGCCAATACCGAGGTGCTCTACGCCGACCATGTCAGCCGTAGTCGCTACCATCTGGCAGAAATCTTCCAAGGTACATTGGCTGCCGTTTGGTAGGTGGAATGGGTACAAGCTGAATCCGATTAAGCCGCCGCGTGCGGTTAGAGCTTTAATTACATCGTTTGATTTATTTCGTAGTGCATCATGAGCAAACGTCGGGTTCGCATGGCTGATACAAATAGGACGAGAAGACAAGTCGATAGCTTCAAGTGTTGAGCGCTCTGCACTGTGAGACATATCTATGATCATGCCCACTCGGTTCATCTCTTCGATGGCTTGTTTACCAAAGCGAGTAATACCTGTGTCGTTCTTCTCGTAGCAACCCGTCGCCAATAAGCTCTGGTTGTTGTACGTCAGTTGCATGATCAAAAGACCTTGCTTACGCATCACTTCGATAAGACCGATCTCATCGTCGATTGGAGAACAGTTTTGAGCACCAAGGAAAATGCCGACTTTGCCAGTCGCTTTTGCAGTCTCGACATCAGCCATTGAGTGAATCGGCATGATAAGGTCTGCGTTCTGCTCGAATCTTAAATTCCATTCTGCAAAGCGAGATAAGGTTTCACGAGCCGTCTCGTGGTAAACCGCGGTAGCGTGAACTGCTGTAATGCCGCTCGCCTTTAGTGTTTGGAAATATTCTCTGTTCCAATTGCAGTATTGCAATCCATCTATAACAATCCGTTGCTGGTACATAACCACTCCTATTGAAAGCTCAGTGTTCTAGCTCGGTTTTGAAAACACGCTCAAATAACATGTTTTCAAAAATGGGTTAAATCACTTGTCTAAGTTCGTTTGCTGCTTTGGTTTGAATGTTGGCCTGACTCTGTGAATCAGGCCAATTCGATAGCTGGATAGCTAGGAAGTTAATTCAGCTATCCAATTCTTATTTAGAAAGTGGATTAGTAAGGACGTTGGTAAGCCGTCTTAACCACTGTGTAGAACTCTTTCGCGTATTGACCTTGCTCACGAGGACCGAAGCTAGACTCTTTACGACCACCAAACGGTACGTGGTAATCCGTGCCTGCTGTTGGTAGGTTGACCATCACACAACCGGTCTGCGCTTGTTGCTTGAACATTGCGCTAGTACGTAGGCTCTGAGTAATGATGCCGCCTGTTAGACCGAAGCGAGTGTCGTTGGTTGTCGCAATCGCTTCTTCTAGGTCAGCGACACGAATCACACTTGCCATTGGTGCGAACACTTCTTCTTGGTTCACTTCCCAATCGTTCTTAGTGTTCAAGAACAGCGTTGGAGACATGTAGAAACCTTCGTGCTTCATACTCAAGCGTTCGCCACCAAATGCCAGCTCACCGCCGCTTTGACGTGCTTTCTCAACCCAACCTAGGTTTGCTTCAAGTTGGTTGCCATCAACGACAGGGCCCATGAACACACCCTCTTCCAGTGCGTGACCCACTTTCAGCTCGCTCATACGTTTAATCAGTGCTTCAACGTATTGGTCGTGAATGCTATCCATAACCACAAGGCGAGAAGACGCGGTACATTTTTGGCCTGCGCCAGAGAAAGAACCTGCAATCGTTGCATCAACCGCAGTTTGGATATCAGCATCGTCAGCAATAACAAGTGCGTTCTTACTGCCCATTTCTAGTTGGCATCGAACGAAGTTTGGCGCTGTAGCCGCTGCCACTTTACGACCCGTATCAACAGAACCGGTAAAGCTCACACCGTTCACTTCTTTAGAGTTGATCAGTGCATCACCTACTGTTGAACCGCTACCTAGTACAAGGTTAAACGTACCTGCAGGGATACCTTGGCGGTGGATGATCTCTGTAAGCGCGACCGCACTTGCTGGTGTTAGGTTTGCTGGTTTCCAAATAACGCTGTTACCGAAAGCCAATGCTGGAGCAATTTTCCAAGCTGCTGTTGCTGTCGGGAAGTTCCAAGGAGAGATAATGCCGATAACGCCCACCGCTTCGCGAGTCACTTCAACAGAAACACCCGGGCGTACAGAATCTGCGTTGTCACCAATTTGGCGAAGCACTTCAGCCGCAAAGTATTGGAAGAACTGACCTGCACGGTAAACCTCACCGCGACCTTCAGCAAAAGGCTTACCTTCTTCACGAGATAGCAAAGTGCCCAGCTCATCACAACGGGCAATCAGCTCATCACCAATCGCTTGAAGCACCGCTTGCTTGCGTTCAATCGGCGTTTTTTCCCACTCTGGTTGAGCGTGTTTCGCCGCTGAAATCGCTTGTTGAACTTGTTCAGCACTTGCTTGTGCAAAGTTGCCAATATTTTCAGAAATATCGGATGGGTTAATGTTCGCTACGGTGCTTACACCCGCTTGCCATTCGCCGCCAATGTAAAGTGCGTTTTCTGCTTGAACATTCTGTAAGTGAGTCATCATTCTGTCCTTGTAACGTTAGGTTGCGGTTGAGTCTGGCAACCATCGGATTAATTAATAAATTGTTAATTCATATAGAGAATAAGTATTAATTTTGTATCTAGACGTAAAACTATTCGCTTGTATTAGTAAAGATCTGCGTAGACAAACAGCTTTGATTGGCAAATTGCCTCAGTTCACAGTCCATTTATTCAGGTTGAGACGCCGATGCATAAACCACGAACTCAACCAACATCTCTTCTCTAGCTAGCCCTGCAACAACGACTGCTGCACGATTTGGATAAGGTGCGTTGAAGTATTCTCCGTATACGCTGTTTACCGTTTTCAGGTATTCACGGTCAGTCACGTAAATCAGAACCTGCAGCACAGAATCCATCGATTCGCCTGCACACTCCAAGGTATGAACAAGGTTGTTAAAAGTCTGACGCGTTTGCGCTTCAATACCGCCTTCTACTACTGCGCCCGTTTCATCGATTGGAATCTGCGCAGTGTATAGAGTGCCGTTATTAACGATTGCCCACTCTAGTGGTGCTTTTGAAGCAAAAAGAGAGGTTTTTACTGGGTGTTTTTTAGTTTGTGCGTTCACGATTTCATCCAACTTTGTAACAACTATGTTTCAAGATGGTTAAATACTGCACCTTGACGCCTGATAAATCTAACGGTAAATTTTGTTCATTTGATAAATAAAATCTATCACCTTGCAAAAAGTAAGGTATAGCAAGGGCTAGAGAAGGATCGGAGTCATGAGTATTAAGCTACAACAGTTAAAACATTTCGTTTTGGTGGTCGAAGAAGGTGGATTTAGAGCGGCATCTCACCGTGCAAATCGATCGCAAGCGGCACTTTCGACTTCGATAAAAGAGTTGGAAAAAATACTCGGCCAACCTCTGTTTGAAACAGGCAACAAATCGACACTGACGCCTTTTGGAGAAATATGTTTGCCCAAGATCATTCAATTTCTGAACGTTTACAAAGCATTAGACAATGACTTACGCGCAGCGGCAGCAGGACAACAAGGAAGAGTTCGAATAGCGAGCGTGCCTTCGGTGGCCGCAAAACTCATCCCTAGTGTTTTAGGGGCATTTTGTGAGCAGTACCCGAATGTAGAAGTGAGTTTGATTGATGATAATGCGGCAGGGGTAGAAGCAAGATTACTCTCTGGCGAGGTGGATGTTGCCCTCGGTAATAGCTCCCATTTAGAAGAAGAGAGCATCGACTTCACGCCTTTGCTTTCTGATCCTATCGGTGTGGTGTGCCTCAAAGATAACCCTATCGCCTCTCAACAGGAAGGAATCGAATGGCAAACCTTGTTAAAGCAGCCCTTCATTCGTAACGGGACTTGCACCCTACTGGACCCAACACCTGCGCGCATGCTCAGCGAACAAGCCCTGTACTCTGTCGAGAACATTACCTCGCTTTTTTCGGTGTTAGAGCTCGGGATAGGCGTGACCACGCTACCTAAGCTGGCTTTCCCAACCAATGAAACCCGCTTGGTGTGGATTCCGCTAATTGACCCACCCTTGCAACGACAAATCGGCATTTTCAGACTGTCTGATCGTACGATCTCGCCACAAGCACAGGCTTTCCATGACTTATGTATTCAATACCTCAGTTATGAAGAGTCATAAGAGAGCCTAGATTAAGTAAATTAGGCAGCGCTCTGCTGCCATTTACTTCCTCAAAACTCGGTGTTTCTTCTCCGCACCATGCTTCTCGCACACCCAGTCCCCCATTTCACTCCTATATCATCAACATTTAGGCGCTGAATTTTCACTCTCGCGCACGCAAATAGTGACAAGCTGACGACAATATAAAAAATATTCGCTTATTGATAAGGAGCGACGTACGTTTAATTTACCAGAAAAACCAGATCTTCCATCATTGCCTCAAACAAGCTTAACCCCTACCAAAATCACACTTCACAACTCAGCTTGTAAATGAACCTAAGTGTTTGAATAGTCGTAATTGATAAGATCATAAGTTGAAAATTTAGCTCGCTACTCCCTTCTAAAAAGACCCTCTTTTCACAAGGATAAAGCATCTTAAATATTCATGAATAAAGTGATAGAACTATTACTTTCATAAATGAAAAACATTCATTTCAAAAATGGAATTATTGATATCAATATTTGTCGTTTTGATCACATAATTTTAGGCGTAGTTTATATTTTGTCGAAACGAGAGCGAACTAGTTTATATCGTTCTATTTCGTCAGGAGATATAAAACCAGCAAGATTATCTCTTTGTTAACAAGCAAAGTTTTATTAACAAGTAAATGCGAGTAGCAAGACATATTCAAACTGTGTTTTATATGAGCTTACACTGTTAAATATAAGGTTTTATTATGAGGCTTAATGGGATAAGTGGTGACATTCTTGTTGCTGCTAAAAGAGTTGTTCTCTGCCAAGTAGTATTAGCCGTCGGTGTAGTTTTATATGAAGTGTTTTTTGGTAATAAATTAGATATGGAATCGTCGGCTTTGGGTATCGGAATTGCGATGCTACCTCCGCTGTTTGGTTTTATATATGCAAGCCTAAAGGTGCGCAAGAATCCTAATTATAGTTTACGTGACTTAATGCAAATGAGTCGTGTCGTGAAAATAACTTATACGTTCTTAATGTTTATCTTGGCGTTCCAGTTTTTCAAATTGGATAACCCAGTAATATTGTACGCATATATTCTCACTATGGTTGGGTACTTCTTAACACCATTTATTACTGCCTCTACAAGATCGGAGTACGTGTAGTATGGATCAAGTAACTACCGCTCACGAATACATAGAGCATCACTTAACCTTCTTAACTACAGGTGATGGTTTCTGGGCGTTCAACATCGACTCGATGTTGGTATCTTGGATTACGGGTTTACTGTTTATTGGAGCTTTTCGATACGTAGTGACTAAGGGCACCAGCGGTGTTCCAGGTCGATTTCAATGTTTTATCGAACTGATATTTGATTTTGTAAACAACCTAGTAAAAGAGATTTTTCAAGCGGAGGATAAATTAATAGGGCCACTGGCATTAACCACTTTTGTTTGGGTGTTGTTAATGAACGCGGTCGATTTATTACCAATAGATTTCATACCAGCATTAAGTCGTGCAATGGGTCTAGAACACTTTAGAGATCTACCAACGGCGGACGTAAATATTCCAATGTCGATGGCACTCGGTGTATTTATCTTACTGTTGACTTATACATTTAAAAATAAAGGATTGAAAGGCTTTATCAAAGAGCTTACTACGCAGCCATTTGATAACCCTCTTTTATACCCTGTTAACTTAGTTCTTGAATTAATAACATTAATTTCAAAACCTATATCACTAGGCTTACGATTATTTGGAAACATGTATGCAGGTGAGATGATATTTATTCTGATCGCATTAATGCCATGGTGGATGCAATGGGCACTGAGTGTTCCTTGGGCACTATTCCACATATTAATCGTATTCTTGCAAGCATTTATATTTATGGTACTGACCGTTGTTTATTTAGGTATGGCAACAGAAGAACACCACTAATTAATAACTAAAAAATTTAACTAACAAATTATTTATCGGAGATACAAATGGATATCGTAAGCGCAGTTTTATATGTAGCAGGTGCATTACTGATCGGTTTAGGTGCAGCAGGTGCAGCATCTGGTATTGGTAACTTAGCAGGTAAATACCTTGAAGGTGTTGCGCGTCAACCAGACCTTACTCCAATGCTTCGTACTCAATTCTTCATCATGATGGGTCTTGTGGATGCAGTACCGATGATCGGTGTTGGTATCGGTCTATACATCATCTTCGCCGTGGCTTAATCAAACCGCTTTGAAAGATCGATTTGTAAATAATCAAGATTTAGTGAGGAAGGTATGAACTTAAATGCAAGCATGTTTGGACAAGCAATCTCATTCGTGATTTTTGTTTGGCTCTGCATGAAATATGTATGGCCCCCTCTCACCGCGATGTTAGACGAGCGCCAAAAAGAAATCGCTGATGGTTTACGCCACTCAGAGAACGCTGCGAAAGAGCTAGAACTAGCAAAATCAAATGGCGCGCAACTCATCGAAGATGCAAGAAAAGATGTGACTGAACTGGTTGAACAGGGCCGAAAACGCCGCAATGAAATCATCAGCTTAGCGCAACAAGAAGCCGAGCAAGAAAAGGCACGCATCTTAGAACAAGGTAGAGCTGAGCTAGAAGGCGAACGCCAAAAGATACGCCGTGAACTTCAGGCAGATATGGCAGACGCAGTAATTCAAAGTGCACAGAAACTGATTAGCAAAAACCTAGATTCCGCAACGAACCGAGCGCTAGTTGACCAAATGATTAGCGAACTCTAAGGAGAGGCAATATGTCAGATTACACCAATATTGCTCATCCCTACGCCAAAGCATCGTTTGAATTTGCTTTAGGTGAAAACCAGTTACAAGAGTGGCACTCAATGCTGTCCATTCTTGTGGCTGTCGCGGAAGAAGAAACGATCGCTAGTCAGATTTCTTCAGCAGAAGGTGCTTCTACACACCAAACAGAAGAGCTGGCAAACCTCATCATTCATATTTGCCAAGGACTCGTTGATGACCACGTCATTAATCTTATTCGAGTCTTGGCCGAGAACGGCCGCCTTTCTGTTGTAAGAGACCTATTTGAATTGTACTGCGAGCTAAAGGACGAACATGAACGTGTAGTGCCTGTCACTGTCACCAGTTCAGAAATGCTGACACAGGATCAAGTTACGTCACTAACAGCTGCACTTGAGAAGAAATTAGAGCGTCAGGTTGAAATGAAGCAGGTTATTGATGACACGTTAGTGGGTGGAATGGTCATCAAAGCGGGTGAAACCGTTATCGATGGTTCTTTAAACACATCAATTGACCGATTGGCTCATCAACTTCACGCGAGATAGGTAACAATTATGCAATTAAATTCAAATGAAATCAGCGATCTAATCAAAGAACGCATCTCGAAATTTAATGTGAGCACCGAGGCTCGCAATGAAGGCACTATCGTATCGGTTCGTGATGGCATCATCACAATCAATGGCCTTGCTGATGTTATGCAAGGCGAGATGATTGAGCTACCAGGTGGCAAATACGCACTCGCACTTAACCTCGATACCCACTCAGTAGGTGCGGTGGTTATGGGCCCCTACACTGACCTCTCTGAAGGTATGAAAGTGAAAGGTACAGGTCGTATCTTAGAAGTACCTGTAGGTAACGGACTTCTTGGTCGTGTAGTCAACACATTAGGCGAGCCAATCGATGGCAAAGGCCCAGTGAGTTGTGACCGACTCGACCCTGTAGAAGTGATTGCACCGGGTGTAATCGAACGTAAGTCTGTTGATCAACCTATTCAAACTGGTTATAAAGCGGTTGATACCATGGTGCCAATCGGTCGTGGTCAACGTGAACTTATCATCGGTGACCGTCAGACGGGTAAAACAGCGTTAGCTATCGATGCGATCATCAATCAGAAAGATTCTGGCATCAAATGTGTGTATGTAGCGATTGGCCAAAAAGCCTCCACTATCGCTAACGTGGTTCGTAAACTCGAAGACCACGATGCGCTTAAAAACACCATCGTAGTCGTGGCATCAGCATCAGAGTCTGCAGCGCTTCAATACCTAGCCCCTTATGCGGGTTGCACCATGGGTGAATACTTCCGTGACCGCGGTGAAGATGCACTGATCATCTATGATGACCTATCAAAACAAGCCGTTGCTTACCGTCAAATCTCGTTGCTATTGAAACGCCCACCGGGTCGTGAAGCCTTCCCTGGCGACGTATTCTACCTTCACTCACGCCTTCTAGAACGTGCAGCACGAGTGAATGCAGAGTATGTAGAGAAGTTCACTAACGGTGAAGTGAAAGGTCAAACTGGCTCATTAACGGCGCTTCCGATCATTGAAACTCAAGCGGGTGACGTATCAGCGTTTGTACCAACCAACGTAATCTCAATCACCGATGGTCAGGTTTTCCTTCAAACCCAATTGTTTAACTCAGGCTTACGTCCTGCAGTAGACCCAGGTATCTCGGTATCTCGTGTGGGTGGTGCGGCGCAATGCAAGATCATCAAGAAACTGTCTGGTGGTATCCGTACTTCATTAGCTCAATATCGCGAGCTGGCGGCCTTTGCTCAGTTCTCTTCTGACTTAGATGAGATGACGCGCAAACAGCTAGACCATGGTGAGCGTGTTACCGAATTAATGAAGCAAAAACAATACTCTCCAATGTCAGTCGCTGAGCAAGCAACGGTTATCTACGCAGCAGAGAAAGGCTACTTGGTCGGTGTTGAGCTAAACAACATTGCCCGTTTTGAAGAAGAGCTGATTGCTTATGCCAAAGGTCAGAACCCTGCGTTGTTCGAAAAAATCAACGCGACAGGCGATTACAATGACGAAATCGACGGTGCTCTTAAAGAGATCCTAGAAGGTTTTGTTGGGATGAAAGCTTGGTAAGTGCTCCGGTTTGTTAGCTGGAAATCAAAACAAATAGGAGCAGATTATGGCAAGTACTAAAGAAATTCGCACCAAGATAGCCAGTGTTAGTAACACTCAGAAAATCACTAGCGCAATGGAAATGGTTGCAGCAAGTAAGATGCGCAAGGTTCAAGACAACATGACGCTAACTCGCCCCTACGCCGAGAACATGCGAAAAGTTATCTCTCATGTTGCATCGGGTTCCCTGGAGTACCAGCACCCTTACCTGCAACAGCGTGAACCTAAGCGTGTCGCTTACATCATTATCTCGTCCGATCGCGGCTTGTGTGGTGGCTTGAACTCAAACTTGTTCAAGAAAGTGTTAGAAGAAATGGAGCAATGGCGCACCAAGGGAGTCGAGGTAGAAACAACCTTAGTGGGATCTAAGGCTATCTCGTTCTTCCAACGCGGCGGCAACGTTATTGCACAAACGTCAGGTCTTGGCGATACACCTAAGTTAGAAGACATCTTAGGTACGGTGAATGCGATGCTCGGGCATTACGACGAAGGTAAAATCGATAGCTTGTATCTCGTTTACAACCAGTTCGTCAACACCATGGTTCAAGCGCCAACGACCTTGCAGTTGCTCCCCCACCCTTCGGATTCTGAGGAAGGTGGTGAGCCTAAAAAAGCGCGTCGTTGGGACTACATCTATGAGCAAGCACCCAAAGACATACTCTCAGAACTGTTACATCGATACATCGAATCGCAAGTGTATCAAGGCATTGTTGAGAGCATTGCCTGTGAGCAAGCAGCCCGAATGGTCGCTATGAAAGCGGCGACTGATAACGCAGGCCAACTCATTGATGACTTGCAGTTGGTCTACAACAAGGCGCGTCAGGCTGCCATTACCCAAGAGCTGAGTGAAATAGTCTCAGGTGCCCAAGCTGTCTAGGGCTAGAAAAGACTGGGTCAAGAACAGAATTTGAGGATTTAAGAATGAGTGTTGGAAAAATAGTTAAAGTAATCGGCGCGGTGGTTGACGTCGAGTTCAGCGGCGGCAACAGCCCACGCGTTTATGATGCATTGAAAGTGACTAGCGACGAAGCAAGCTCGTTAGTATTGGAAGTACAACAACAACTGGGTAGCAATATCGTTCGTTGTATTGCAATGGGTACGTCAGATGGCTTACGTCGTGGCCTAACGGTTGAAAACACAGGCTCTCCAATCACGGTTCCTGTCGGCGAAGAAACGCTAGGCCGTATCATGAACGTGCTTGGTCAACCTATCGATGAGTGTGGTGAAATCGGTCAGAAAGAAAACTACGAGATTCACCGTGAAGCCCCTTCTTATGAAGAACAAGCAAACAGCACTGAGCTTCTAGAAACAGGCGTTAAGGTTATCGACCTTATCTGTCCATTCGCTAAGGGTGGTAAAATTGGTCTGTTCGGTGGTGCTGGTGTAGGTAAAACCGTCAACATGATGGAGCTTATCAACAACATCGCCAAAGCCCACTCAGGTCTTTCTGTGTTTACCGGTGTAGGTGAGCGTACTCGTGAAGGTAACGACTTCTACTACGAGATGAAAGAAGCAGGTGTACTAGACAAAGTAGCCATGGTTTACGGTCAAATGAACGAGCCACCGGGAAACCGTCTACGTGTAGCACTTACAGGCCTAACTATGGCTGAGCGCTTCCGTGATGAAGGTCGTGACGTACTGTTGTTCATTGATAACATTTACCGTTACACGCTTGCGGGAACAGAAGTATCAGCTCTGCTAGGTCGTATGCCTTCAGCAGTAGGTTACCAACCAACACTGGCTGAAGAGATGGGCGTACTTCAAGAGCGTATCACGTCAACAAAACAAGGCTCTATCACCTCTATCCAAGCAGTATACGTACCTGCGGATGACTTAACCGATCCATCACCAGCAACAACCTTTGCTCACTTAGATGCGACCGTTGTACTGTCTCGTAATATCGCGGCACTGGGTCTATACCCTGCGATTGACCCGTTAGATTCAACGTCACGTCAGTTAGATCCGCTGATCGTAGGCCAAGAGCACTACGACATTGCACAAAAAGTACAAACAACGCTGCAACGCTACAAAGAGCTAAAAGACATCATCGCGATTCTTGGTATGGATGAGCTGTCTACTGAAGACAAACAGACCGTATCTCGCGCTCGTAAGATTGAACGTTTCTTAACGCAGCCTTACCACGTAGCCGAAGTGTTTACCGGTCAGAAAGGTGTCTTTGTACCGCTAAGCGAAACACTAAGAGGCTTTAAAGGTCTATTGAGCGGTGAATATGACGATATCCCAGAGCAAGCGTTCTTGTACTGTGGCTCTATCGACGAAGTGCTTAACAAAGCAAAATCACTCTAAGAGGCAGGTGCACCATGGCTATCGGAATTACAGATAATACATTTCAACTTAATATTGTAAGTGCGGAAGGTACGCTGTTTTCAGGTCCAGCGTATGCCCTAGCCGTTTCTGGCGCTGACGGTGAACTGGGGATCCGCCCCGGTCACTCCCCGCTTCTCAGTAAGATCAAACCGGGCGTAACCGTGTTTGTTACAGACCCTAAATCAGAAGGCCAAGTGCTGTATGTCTCTGGTGGGATGCTGGAAGTTCAGCCGGATGTGGTTACGTTATTAGCCGACACGGCCTTGCATGGTAAAGACATTGACCGCGCTCGCGCAGAAGAAGCGAAATATGCCGCTCTAGAGAACATCAACAAGGGCAACATAGACATTAACTTTGCACAAGCTCAGCTAGAACTAGCGAAAGCCGTTGCTCAGTTACGTGCATCAGAGCTAACTTCTTCTCACACAAGACACTGAGAATAGAACTTAGATGCTCGATACTTGATGTGTAAATAGTCTACCCACTTAAACATGATTTAAGTGGGTAGACTACATCAGAAACCCTCACTTCTCTTTCAACTTCCCCACCCTTTTAACCGCTACTAATACATCCTTTTTCACCTGAGCTTACAACATTACTTCTCTGCAAAGCGCGCTTGGTGTGGGTCCAATTCATGACCTAGCGACTGCGTCAGTGAATGGTACAGTTCAGGCTTACGACCACGAATCCAGCGCCTGCCAGTACACATATCCAACTCTTCGGCTTTTAGCTCTGCAATCACCATATCGTTATCAACGCTGTCCGTCTCGGTGATGATTTCACCATAAGGGCTCAAAATCATCGCATTACCGGTTCTCACTTCATCCATATCAACGCCGACACCATTACTGAACACCACAAACATACCGTTATCGTGCGCTCTTGCAGGCAACCAACGCATTAGCCATTCGCGCCCATTCTTACCCTGCATTTCAGCACGAATCGCTTCTGGGTTTTCATCTCGGTTAAACCATAAATCTGGGTCAATTCGCTTCATTGCATTCGGGCTACGTGACTGACAACCGCCCGTCTGGTGTGGCGCAATCAATATATCAGCGCCTTTCAATGCAGTAATTCGTACGTTCTCGACCAAGTTGTTATCCCAACAAATCAAGATACCGACTTTACAACCATGAGGCGTATCGAACACCGTGTATTGGTCGCCGCTGATCATATGTGGGCTAACGAAGGTGTGCAGTTTACGGTGTTTCTGAACTTCTCCATTGGGCATAGCGAATACGTAGGTATTGTATAACTCGCCATCGATGTCCTGCTCTATCAAACCAGCCCCAACACTCATTCCAAACTGTGTTGCCAGTGCAATCAGCTTTTGAGTCGATTCACCGTTCGGCACAGGTTCCGCTAGCGCTTCAATCTCATCTCGCGACAAAGCAGACACATGCCAGTAGCCAGTGATACACATCTCCGGGAAGCTGATGATCTCCACAACACTTTCTGCAGCGTGTCGAACATATTGCTCTATAACCGAAAAGTTATACGCCTTATCACCTGCGTGGTGGTTAAATTGAACCGACGCTACTTTGATGTCTCTTTTCATTATTCGTCCTCAAATTTCGCTTTATCTGATTTGGTATGAACTCAGTATAAAAAATCGATTCAATTCCATATAATGAAAGATATTCTTAGTTCAATGAGCATTCGGAATGGAATTTGATTTACTGAAGGCGTTTTGTCAGTTGGCTAAGTCGGGCAATTATCGTATGGCATCAGAGCAGCTCTACATTACTCAGTCGGCACTGACCAAAAAGATTCAACGACTGGAATCCAATATAGGAGCGAGTCTATTTTCTCGCGGCAGGAACGGCGCAGAACTGACACACGCAGGTAAAACCTTACTACCCGAAGCCCAACGTTTGGTTCATTCAATGCAAGCGTTTGAGCAGCTTTCAGGCTCCGTAGTGAATGGAACTCAGGGGCATTTGAACATTGGTTTTGGCGTATCTAATTATCACGAAGCACCTAAACTGATTGCCGCCTATAAACAACAGTACCCAGACGTTCACATCACCTTAAATGACACACCGTCTAAGCAGCAGACCGACGAGCTATTGAGCCATGAACTCGATATCAGCTTCAATCGAATACCCGACTCCTCGGATTTAAAGAGCCTAACGCTTTTCAATGATTCGCTTGTGATTGCGGTTCACAAAGATATTCTCAAGCAAGCGCCAGGTAACGATCAGGTTCTCTTTGAGTTATCGAAATGGCCTTATCTAAAATTGGCTCAGCACCGTGGCCCCGGATTAGACAGACAGATTCAACAATATTGTCTTGCCAATAAAATCGACTTATCTAAGACACAAGAAGCCGATGATATCCTCACCCTGCTTGCCTTGGTTTCGGCCAATATCGGTTTCACCATCGTACCCAGCAGTGCGCAGTACATTAGTAACACCGATGTGGAATTCATTGCGTTAGAAGGTGAACACGCGACTTGGCCTGTCGGGTTAATCTGGAATGGAGAGAGTGACAACCCACTCAGGGATAGGTTTGTAGAGTTTGTGGCTCATCAAAAAGGAAATTAGACCAGAAGCTAAATTTCACCAACAAAAAAGGCTCACTAAATAGTGAGCCTTTTGATATTTTCTTAACGTAAACCTAAGTCTAAGGTTGCTTGCGTTTTGAAAGAATAGCTTTAGATCAGTAGGTTAGAGCTATAACTTAGAAGAACTCAATCGAATTACGGCCGCTTTTGTCATCACGTGTTGGCTTTGGCGTATCCGCTTTCTTTTTCGGTTTCTTCTCTTTTTTCTCTTTCTTTGGTTCAGCCTTTGCGCTTAGCATTTCTGCTTTGCTTTTCTTAGATTCCTTCTTCTTAGAATCCTTTTTAGACTGACCTTTCTTCGCCTTGTTCTCTTTTTTAGGCGTTTCTTTCTTTTTCGGCTTTTCTGATTCTTCTTGTACTGGCTGATCACACACCACTACATAGTATTCTTGGTTGAATTCAAAGAAGTCGCCATCGTACATTTTACGACGCTTACGGGTTTCTAGCTCACCATTTACCGCTACGTAGCCTTCAGAGATGATGTGCTTAGCTTCGCCGCCACCACTCACTAGGTTAGCAATTTTAAACACTTTGTAGAGCTCGATTGGCTGTGATGAAACATCAATACCAATTGCTTCAATTTCAATCTCTTCGCCTTCTTCGCCCAGCTCTTGGCCTTCGTAATCAGCGTCTTCGTAATGTTCTTGGTCCATGGTGACCTCTACCTAAATATGTACTTCTGAAATATTGGGCGCAGTGTAATCTTAAAACAACTAAATGACCATGTTGAATTTATAGCTCAAGCCGAGGAAACGACAAGGCAAAACACGCACCATCCAAGTAACTTTCACCAACAGTGACATGTGCTTGGTGACGGTCACACACCTGTTTAACAATAGCTAACCCTAAACCATGGCCCGTTTTCCCCTTGTTCCTCGCTGCATTAGCGCTGTAGAAAGGATCAAACAAAAAAGGCCAATGCTCCGCTTCAACGCCTTTACCGTCATCATGAACCTCAATAACAAATTCATTGTCGGTATACCACAACTCAATAACGATCTTAGTATCGGCAAACTTAAAAGCATTCCTTACTATATTATCCACCGCCCTATTGAATAACTTTAGATCGACATACAAAGAGGCTGGGACTTTTAGTGGCACCTTAATGAGATCGAGTGTTGTCTCTTTCTCCCAAATGCTAAAACGCTCGTTTAGCCATTCATTGGCATCAATAGGTTGCTTAAGCAATTCAAAGCCCCCTCTTTCCAATCGAGCGTAATACAATAGCTCATCAACCATGTCTTCCATTTCATCCGTATCAGCAAGAATACGGGCTATCGCCTTAGATTGTTGCGGAGTTGGTGCTAAGTCACTCAACAACTCAGCCTGCCACTGAATTCGGAATATAGGCGTCCTTAGCTCGTGAGCAACGGCATTAGTCAAAGACTTATTACTATTGATTAAGTCTCTTATCTTGTCCGCCATAACATTAAAGCTACGGTTTAACGTACCTAATTTTATGCTATTTTTTTCGGAAGCTCTTTCTAGTAGATCCCCATGAGAAAAAGCAACCGTCGCCATTTCAAGGTTATTTAATCGGCGCTTGATTCTCCAAACCAAAAACAAGCCGCTAAACGCGAAACCTGTTATTGCAAAAACCCAAATAAGCCGGTTTTCAAATTTGATTTGCTTCCTCAGATAAGAATTTTTGTTCTTAGATAACTCATATAAATCATCACTTCCAACTAACCTTAACCACAGGAAGTATTCGTCATGGTAGTAAACATTTCGGCCTTGCTGCTGAAACGCTTTTCTCACTAGTTCTGGAGCGTTATCAAAAGGTATGATTCGCAGGTTCTGCCGAGTCTTATCCGCATAACTTTTTAATAGATTCTGCGTTTCAAGCAAACCTTTTTCACGGAAAACCACATCAATTAATTCTTGATAAGCTTCTGCTTCATGGTCTCGTAATATGTATTCGTAGTCAGTGCTTAACTTGTAAACAATAAAAGCATAGGAATATATACTCACTAAGAAGATGACTGTCAGCCCCGCTAGGTATTCAAAATAGATACGTCGCATATTATTTATTCAGCTACCGTTACCAACGTTCTGGTACGAACAAGTAGCCTTTACCTCTTACAGTGATGATCTTTTTAGGTGGGACAGTTATGTCATTAAGCTTTTTACGTAAGATTACGATTTTATTGTCGATAAAGCGGTCAATGCCATCGTAATCAATACCTCTCAACTGTTGAGTCAAAAAATTACGTGATAACACCTGTTCTGGCGAGGAAGCCAATAGCCAAAGCAGTTCAAATTCACTCTCCGCTATGGATATATCTTTTCCAATATGCGTACAGGCTTTGGTTGTGCGGTTTAAATTTAACTTACCAAAAACTAACTCATTCTTACTCACTTCAGCACTTATTGAACTGTCAGGAGTGCGACGCAAAAGCATCCTCACTCGAGCAAGTAATACTCTTTGGCGAATTGGTTTACTAATAAAGTCATCGGCGCCAGTTTCTAACGCTGCAACATGGTCAAAATCATCATCACTAGCTGTAAGAATGAGTATCTTTCCCTTAAACTGACTCCGGACTTGCCTACAGATAGTTAGCCCATCAACTTCTGGCAACATAAGATCAAGTAGAACAATGTCGGGCTGAATATTTAAGATTTGCTCACTCGCTGATGCGCCATCAGAAATAGTGATTACATCAAAAGATTGGCTTTCAAAATATTCCTGTAACATCTCTCTTAAGATGGGATCGTCTTCTACGATCACTAGTTTCGGGTTGGTCATAAATCCTTCTCACCATTCCTATTGCTACCTTGCGAACCCCCGCCTCTCTATTGCGAAATTCAGCATATTCTTTTTACGTAGCTTGTATTTATAAAATTAACAAAAACATCTATATAACATATAAATATAAGGTAATGCAGCTAAAAATAGACCAAAAGCTCTTAATTTTAGACTCAAAAAAACCGGTCACCTTAGTAAGGTAACCGGTTCAATTTATGGGTTTAATTAAACATTTGTTGTCTAGTCATCATAAACAGGGAACTGTTCAAATGCGCGACGATAATTCACGTACTCATTAGAGCTCCATAACCTCAATTCTTCTGGGTCATAGTTGTACACTTCTTTATGAGCCGCATTTGTGGAACTGGTGTTGTTATCCGCAATCTGATTACCAAAGATTTGTGCTAAATCGAATATACGTTCGTGCTCTTCATCTTCGAATTTACCAATCGAGCTATTTTGTACCGTCTGCAAACTGGATTGAGAGTTACACTTACGTTTCATGTGATCTTCGGTCGACTCGCCATCGACTTTAAATCGTAAACACTTCTGACCATCTTCATCATATTCTTCGAACTGATTATCAAACATAAAAAAGCGTGCGAAACCAGTGGTGTCACGAAGAGCAACGAGCGCCTCTTTATCACCGACAGCGATAATACGAGCTTCGTTGCGATCTCGCGTATTCTTAAACACAGACAGCGCGTTACGGACTCGGTAAGGCAAACCGTTTAATTTTTCTACGCGAGCTTGCTGCTCTTCTGTGTATAAGGCGCGTGAAGCTAAAGCATTTGCAAGTGTGTTACGTGAACTCAACGAGTAATTTGTCCCTTTCCAAGTAAAGTTAATCCCATCTTCGTCGGCATAACTACTATTTGCATAGTTGACATGGATAGAGTCGCTAAAACCAGATACTGAGTCACTCAAACCATATTCATTTGCACGATTATACTTGTTTAGGTTAGCCAATAAGGTTCCAAAGTACGGCACCTTCGTATCTTGGCTAGCTCCCTCAGTCCAATACACAAATGCTTCATTACCGCCCATTGAGAAATAGCGCTTCATTGGCCACAGGTATGAAGGTGTAGCCTCAATTGTTTCGGTAATGTCTTGTTTGTATTTCAGAACCGTTTCTACGTAATCCCCTTTCCCATCAACAAAGATAGCTTGGCGAGCTTCAGCTCTACCCGTTAAATCGGATAGATACGTATACAAGTGTGAAATTTTGTCTGACATATCAACCAACGCTAAGCTCGAATTCTCAGTTGATTTGAATGGTGTATCACGCCTAACTAACATCTGTGCTGCTAGTAGTTTGTCTGGCCATACGCCTAACAAATCGACAGAAGAAGACGATGTTTGATAAGGGTTGTTCGCTTTTAAGCTCGCCCATACTTTTCCATCTCGAGTTTCAGAGCGAATGACGATCTCGTTAGCTTGACTTGCTAACATCTGAACTAATTCCTCATCGAAACAACTGGTTGGAACATCGCGATTTTGCGACATGCCGCCTTGGTAGGTTAACCAAAGGTCAGATAACTTAGCGAAACGATAGCGGTTAGGAACTCCAACAACACCACTCAATTCTTCTAATTCACAAACTTTATCTGGTGCTGTTAGCACTTCTAAAAAGAAGTCTGCTGCCAAATTTGCTGCATTATAAGTATCACAAATTGGACGAACACCCGCAGACAAGTTCTCTAATGGAATAGCGTTACCGCGAAAATCCACACAGTTGTTTCCGGCTATTTCTTCAAAAACCTGCCCTTTGTTATTCGTCGTATTTGCACCTAAGTAACGAGCAAACATAAAGTCAATTTCACCAACGTTTTCAACGATATCGCGAATTTTTTGGAACTCCCCCATTCGATATAAGAAGTAGCTATATTGATGAAATTGTTCAAATCTCTCACGTCCATTTCTTTGGTTAACCGTGTCGTAGCTATCTTTGTATCGCTGAATTCTAAACTCTGTGGCTTCTTGAAGGCTTGTACCTTCATCAAAACGATCACATAACAAGTTAGTGGTCGTGTGTTCATCCGTACAATAGCGATAGCTCACTAACGAATCTGGAATACCATTTTGACCAGCGTTAGCTCTCAAGTGTGCAATAACACCCGTCGGATAAACCTTATAGTCATTAGATAACTGACGGTCATACTCAGCCAAAGAATAGACTTTGCGCTTTTGTGCTCCTGTGGCGTCTACTACAGCGACATCGTCTCCCTCGCTATTGGTGTTAACGATAAGTTCATTTGTTTCAACCTGACGAGCATAAGCGAAACGTAAAGCGGCCTTGTCATACTTACCGAACGTCAACAGTTCATCAAATATTGATGCACCGTAATCCATGATCGAACTGTACGCAGCTGGCTTATCAAGGTGCCCAATTTTGCTTTGTGCAAGCTCAGCCTCTGTATAAAAATGGCTTTCGTCCGTTGAACCCATAAAGTTATGACGTAAACCAAGGTTATGCCCGAGCTCATGAATCAATGTTGATTTAAACATATGCTTTGAAATCGCTTGGCTTGCTAGCTTCTGCTGATCAATCGTTAGCGCTTCCCACGTTTTCATTTTGCTCTGATCAGCATCGGCGAAGAAGCCACCTTGGATATAGTCTAAACCCTTCACTAAGCCCTTTGACTGGGTACTTAACCACATCGCATCAACGCTATATACATTCTGCTCAGAGAATCGCTTCAACATATCTTGGCGTTTATAGAATGATTGCAAAGCGAGGTCTTGGTTGCTGGTATCGTATTTGAAATCCAAATCGGCTTCAGGCAGTGAATCGACTAAATTATCTTTGCCCACCAAATTAATTTCGCGTTCACTCAACGCTGGAACATTGATCGAAGGTCCTCGATCTTCCTCGAGCATTTTATTGAACAAATCGATTTCGGTTGGCTCAGAGCTTGATTTCGAAGCGTTGCTTTTTTCCGCCACAACCACAGGTTGTACTTTTTCAATTTCTTGGCGGTTGTAACGCTTAGCGAGATCATTCCACGTATGGCGACTTGCGGAACGAATCACACCTAAATATTGGTTAACATGCGCATGAATAATTTCACCCGTTAATGGGTTAGTGGCAGATGGGCCATAGCCAAGAAGGCCGTTGTCAACCGGATCCTCGATCAGGTTGAATACGTTGTAACGTAAGTCACCCGTTTTTACACCCGCTTTCTTGTCACTATTAACAATGTTAATGCGAGGAACACCTGTGCCTTCTAATGACTGATTTACCTCTTTCATGGTATCGAGCGTAAGTTGCAGGTACGCTTCATTGCCATCATCGAAGTAGCTGTCGCTTAAGTAGTAATCGATCGACTCTAACTTGGGATTGAATCGGTTAATATAAGAAAAACGAGAACCCTGTACGTTACTCTCACCAGTGTGAGTTTTTACTTCTTTGCTATCGTTGAAGAACCCAAAGTATGCGCTGTCTTGGCCTTGGTAATAGATAGGTTCGTAATTTTCACTTGCTAACTTATCAAGCTTAACAAGAGAATAGAAAAAACGTGTTTTGAATGATAAGTCTTTAAGCTCGCCACCAAACTGGTATTGATCTTCCGCTTCTGCAGTAAAGGTTCGTTCTACTTCAACGTTAATTACCCCACCTTCAGGATCGTATTCGTATGAAATCAAACGAGGCTCTGCAGACTCCGTAACATTACTGGAGGTATACCAAGCTCTAATTGTGTCTTGAGATAGTGATTTAATCTCTTCATATTTAGGTACAAAGTGTGTGGCTTGATCCCAAGAAACGTCTTCATCTGCGTTAATTTCTTCTTTATTTGTACATTCGCCATAACCGTTCTCAGCACAGCGATACTGACGGAATTCTCCAGGAATTTTAAGCACAGGAGCACGGTTAATTTCCGTATCCCAACGACTTTCATCTGTCGAATTCACTTTGTCGCGATCAACTTCTTCGACATAAATACCATTAGTTTCATCAAAACGAAGCGTCACCAACTTTGGATCGCCTTGGAAAAAGCCGCGCTGAGTCATTGCATAACGAGGAGCATCGCCGGTTGACGGCATGTACATCCAAAGTGATTCCGTATCTAAAGATTGAACAGAAATCTCTTCGGTTGGTTTTTCATAGGTGTCATAGGCACGATCTTCGGCCCCACACCCGCTGAGGATTGTGGCAATACTTGCTGCGATAATTGCTTGTTTAAACATAATTTACCTATATTTATAATTATATTACATTTTTACTTCTAACTATTTAAATTCAATGCGAACGGAGCAATATTAGAATTGATAGTTAATCACTGCGTAATAAGTTGTTTTCTTTAAATCGACTAAATCATTAAGAGGGTTTGAGCCTCTTTCTGGATTGTAATAACTAATGCCATTAGTCAAACCAGCAGAAATAGAAATACTCTTAGTTATTTGGTAACCCACCTCTTCCCCATGTAATAAAGTTGGGTCAAACGTGCTCCCGTTATAATCCCATGACTGTCTAGGCATTACGAAAATGTTAAAATAGAAGTCTTCTGCAAAAACATAATCAAGAGAAAATTGGCTGCTCAATTGGTATTCAATAAGCTGATTACCACCAGCTGTTTTATATTCGTGAAAGTTTTTTCTAAGTAATAACGTATTACTTAATGAAAGCCCTTCAATCCAATTATCGAATGGAGCACTCCACCTGACTTTCAACCTAGTTCCTAACGTTAGATCGTTCCTCCTTGACCATTTGGACGTTGGCAATATTACTCTCACCTCACCACTCAGTGATGAACCATCAGTTGGTTTGAATAATCCATTGCGCCCCCATGAGATGGACGTATCATTCCAGAACTGTCCCCTAGTCCCATATTCATCACCGTCGGACAAGTGGTAACCTGACGCCACAACTTGGAGTCGAGATTTGTCTGAAAACGAATATCGGACAACGCCAGTTGCAGAAGCCGAACGGTTTGCTAAAGACGCACTGTCTTCATATCCGTTTCGAGAATAGTCAGCACTAATGTATCCAGACCAAGGGTTTTCATTGTTTTTGGACTCCCACTCATCTTGCAAATTATTTGCTAGGGCGAGCGAAGGCGCCACCAGAATGAACGCTGGCAACATAAGTAGTTTATTCATATTTTCCTTCTTGTATTACACTTCCGTATTATATCTACATTTTCTTTTTCCAGTTTTAAGCCTGTTTAGCTAACCTCGTTGTTTTTATTTTATTCCTTTGAGATGGATGCGTTATTGGAATCGACGCCAATAGAGTTTTTGTATATTCTTCTTTTGGGTTTTTATAAACGTCTTCCACACTTCCAAACTCAATTATTTTACCTTTTTTCATTACGACCACATTATCTGAAATGTGCTTAACGACAGAGAGATCATGTGAAATAAAAATAATGGAAAGGTTCATCTCTTTTTGTATTTTTAGTAATAAGTTCAATATCTGTGCTTGCACAGAAACATCTAATGCCGATACTGACTCATCGCAAATCAATAACTTTGGCTTTAATGCTATTGCTCTTGCTATGCCTATACGCTGCCTTTGCCCTCCAGAAAACTCGTGCGGATAACGGGTTACGGCGGAGTGAGGTAATCCGATCTTATCGAGTAGATCTAAAACCCATTGCTTTCGGTCTTTCTTTGAACCAATCCCATGAATAATAAAAGGTTCTTCAAGTATGCCGCCTACTGTATGCCTCTGATTCAATGATTCTAGAGGATCCTGAAATACAATCTGCATATCTCGACGAAGTGGACGCATTCTTTTTGTACTGTAATGGGTGATGTCTTCGCCTTCGAAAAAGATCTTCCCAGCGGATGGCTCATACAGTTTAAGTAATGTTCTACCAAGCGTACTTTTTCCACAGCCAGACTCTCCAACCAAACCTAACGTCTCACCTTGCTTCACTGAGAATGAAACGCCGTCAACAGCCTTGATTACATAACCTTTCTTAAATAGGTTCTTACCTGATAGAAAATGCTGCTTTAGCCCTTCAATTCTAATGACTTCTGACATAATCAACTCCCCTTGTATTCTGGGAATTCATTCAAATCAATTGGGTTGATTTGAATGGTTTGTTTCGGCTCGACATTGAGATCTGGAATTAAGCTCAAGAGTCTTTTTGTATACGGATGTTGTGGGTGATCGAAAAGTTCGAAAATTTCTGCATGCTCAACAATACGTCCGTCATACATCACAGCGACTTCATCGCAAATTTCCGCAACAACACCTAGATCATGAGTGATAAAGATCACTGCCATCCCGGTCTCTTCTTGAAGCTCTCTTATCAGTTCCAAAATTGATGCTTGAACCGTTACATCTAATGCAGTCGTCGGCTCATCACATATCAAGATGTCAGGCTTACATGCAAGCGCTATCGCTATCATTACCCTTTGTCGCATCCCACCAGACAGGCTATGAGGGTACTCTTTAAAACGTAGTTTCGGCATTGGAATTTCAACTTTCTCAAGCAAACCAATTGCGTACTCTATCTTTTCAGACTTAGACATCTGGCTATGGTGCAAATCCAGAACCTCGACAATCTGCTTGCCAATTGTCTGAACAGGGTTCAAGGCAGTCATAGGGTCTTGGAAAATGATTGAGATACGGTTCCCACGCATCTTATGCATCTCATGTTCAGGTACCTCTGTAAGGTCTGTATCACGATAAATTATTTTTCCAGCCGTGACCTTTCCATAAGGCTTAGGAAGTAGTCCCATAATAGACATGGAAGTTACGCTCTTCCCACTGCCCGACTCTCCAACCAAACCGAGTGTTTTGCCTGATTTCACGTCAAAGGACACACCTTTCAGTATCTTGACAATGCCCTCATCAGTATTGAACTCTGCTTCTAAGTCACGAACTTTTAATATAATATTTTGGTTCATTCCACGGTCATCCTTAGAGCTTATATCTGTCATCAATGATGGTGATGGGTGGATATGCCTTACCTTCTTTAGAAGCCAACTGAGTTTCTTCTTTTAGGTCTGTATCAATCCAGAAATTACTGGTATCTAAAATATTAAACATGGCGCCAGTCTTCTTCGTCATTGGGTTCTTTGGGAACTTAATCCAACGCCAGTAGGCATCTCGCGTATAAGGCACCATATAGCCAGGCACAATCACATACGCATCCTTTATTTTTCTTTGGATGTTCTGAGATAGCTGCTGTTTTCTTTCCATATCAAACTCAGAAATAAACGCCTCAATTTTTTGATCTAGCTCTGGTGAACTGAAATTTGTATGGTTATTAGTTTGAGGACGGTTGGCATTTGTCGAGTGAAAATACTCTTTGTAAGCTGGTATCTCCCCTCCGCCCATATTAAGAAAAGCAAGCTGGTGCTTTTTCTCGAGAATAAATTTGAATGCAGCAGAACCATCGACAAGGTTTAAGTCGAGCTCTAAACCAGCTAACTTCGCTTGCTCTTTTAGATAGGCAATTCTTGGTGTCCAAATGTTGTAGCCATACGTAATCTTGAAACTCAAACGAAGCCCATTAGCATTCATTCGGATACCATCAGAACCGATATTATCGAAGCCTGCAGATTCAAAATAACCAATCGCAAGTTCAGGCCTAAACGGTGGCGGCTCTACGCCTTCTAAATCGTATTTTCCATGCCCAAACCCCATAGCATGAGGTTTTCTAGAGTAATCGCCTCGTAACACGTTTTTGATCATGCCGTCGAAATCAGTCGCGTACGTGATGCCTTTCCGAACATTAATGTCGTTCAGCAGTGGCATGGATGTATTGATCCATAAACCGCCTGCGCCTTGTGGCCTTTGATTAAAGCCCCAGAATTTCTGTATAAAGCCATGACTAAAAGGTTCTGAGTTAGTTTTCTCATGCCACAGTTGAGGCTGTACCATTGCAAACGTGTCTAACTTTCCTTTTTCAAAATGCTTGCGTGCAATATCACTATCACGAATTACCTTGATGCGAAGTTTTTCCACGTTAAATCGGTTTTTATAATATTTATTTCCGTAACCCCACCAGCTATCACCAACATGTGAAAACGTAATGCTGCGCCCTTTATTTACTTTTGATATAAAATAAGGCGATGTTGTTGGCTCTGCCTTGAAGTTGTATTTGCGAACAAAATTATCATCCATGCCATCCTTATTCCCATCGTTAATATCAACAAAATGATGCTTTGGACGAGGCTGGACTCCGTGACTCGGCATATTGATAAGAGCCATAAGTTCATCATTACTTTTAGGCTCGGCCATCGTAATACTTATCGTATAGTCATCGAATTTTTCAACGGTCGTGATGCTATTGCGGAAAAAGTCGCTATACCAAGGATCAATAATGTCTTTGGAACGGTAATACGTAAGCATAAATAGATAGTCGTCAGCCGTTACAGCTTCCCCGTCAGACCATTTCGCGTCAGGATTCAGTTTGAAATAAACCGTCTGGTGATCGTTCCCAAATGCCCATTCATTCGCCAGTTGTGGAATCCAATTGTCGGTATTTGGATGTCGTTGTGCCAATTTAGGCGTGCCATCCATTAAATAGAAACGAATACCTGAATTCGCGTCGGGGCCCACTGAACGTAATGTTTGTGGGAAACTAGGCATAAAGCTACGTAAAGTACCGCCACGCTTAGCCTCTTCAGAAGCAAAAACGGGATCATCCCAATTACTTTGCCATTCCAAGTTATTTGGTGTTTGTTGTGCTTGAGCTAAGAAACTCAACAACAAAGCGAATAGTCCGTATCTGTACATCATCACTTCCTAGTGCCTATCTATAAACTGTGTATTTTTTGGGATCAAAAGCCGTTCTTATCGCTTCACCGATGAATGTAACCATGACCAACACACCGACTATTGCCGTCACAACAGAGCCAACAATCCATGGCGAATCGAGATTCGACTTGCCTTGTTGAAGAAGCTCTCCCCAGCTTGGGGTCGGTGGAATAAGACCTAAACCTAAGTAGTCCAGTGCAGTTAATGCCGTGATATTGGCTGCAATAGTGAAAGGCGCCAGAGTGACGATCATCACCATCGTGTTGGGTAAAATATGATTGAAGAGGATTCTTGCTGTTGATGCTCCTAGCGCCTTTGCAGCTAACACATACTCTCGAGCAGATTCTCTGTAGGTCATCGTTCGCATGTACCAAGTAATACCCATCCATCCAAAAGTCACATTGATCAATACAAACAGCATGAATGTGGGTTGTGCTATCGAGACCAAAATCATGATCACGTAGAGGAACGGCACCATTGACCAAGTCTCAATGGCTCTTTGAACAATCAGATCAAATTTGCCACCAAAGAAACCCATCGCACACCCCACCGTTACACCAATGCTGTATGCGATGACCATAGTTATCAGAGCAAACCCCATTGCTGTTCTAAACCCGTAAACCAATCGTGCTAAAATATCCCTCCCGATTACGTCAGTGCCCAAATAGTGCTTTGAGTAAGCACTTGGAGCATGTGGCGGATATTCACCAGAGAAGTCTTGTTCATACGGATTCCAAGGCACCAAAGGTAAAATCGCAAAGTCACCATTGTTTTTATCTTTAAGCGCTAATTGAAGTAGTCGATAGTTTGCCTCTCCCGAAGACTCCAAACCAAATGTCTTGCCGGAGTAAACATCAGATACAATTGGAAAGTAATATTCCCCCTGATAACGCACCACTAAAGCCTTACTGTTGATCAACGCTTCAGCAAAAAGAGACAGTAATAACATTACAGATAGAATGATCAGCGACCAGTATCCACGCTTTATTTGTTTGAATCGCTTGATCTGCTTTAGCGTCAACGGATTTAATTTAATCATCATCAAGCTCCAAACTTCACTCTAGGATCGACCAATGCAACGCAGACATCAGACAAGATATTGCCAAGTAGCAATATGCAGGCGTTGATTGCGACAATACCCATAACCACTGGGTAATCTCTTTCTACAATTGATTCATAACCAAGCAGGCCTATGCCATTAATATCGAAAATGACTTCAATTAAGAAAGAGCCCGTCATGAAGAAAAGAAGAGAGTTGCCAAAGTGGCTAGCGATTGGGATTAAACTATTGCGTAGTGCGTGTTTACGAATCGCCTCTCTAAAAGGCAAACCTTTAGCGATAGCAGTGCGAATGTAATCTGACGATAAGTTTTCCATCAAATTATTCTTCATGGTCATGGTTAACGTCGCAAAGTCACCTATCAGATAACAAAGCAAAGGTAAGACCGCATGCCACAAAATATCAGTAATTTGCTCTGAGATAGTATTGAAGTCGTCGAAGTCATCATCCACAAAGCCCCCCATTGGGAACCACTCTAGGTGATAACTGAAAAACGTAATAAGAAGCACGCCGACCACATATCCTGGTAAGGCATAGCCGACAAAAATCATGATTGATGAAACAGAATCAAAGACGCTGCCGTGCTTCATCGCCTTAAAATAACCAAGAGGAATAGAGACAAAATAACTAATGAAAAAGGTCACACCACCATACATAGCAGAGACGGGCAGGCGCTCAAAAATCATGTCACTGACCGGTTCGTAGTAGCGTGTCGACTCGCCTAGGTCAAAATGAACAAGTCGAACTAGCCATTCGAGATACGCTTCCGTTACCGGCTTATCCAATCCATAAAATTTATTAAGATCGGCGAGTTGGTCTTCAGACAAAGCTGAGTTTTGGCCAACGAGACTAGACGCACCACCATCCCCTTGAGGCTGCATGTTAGCGAGCATCCTCTCGACAGGGCCACCTGGAACAAAACGCGTAATCGCGAATATCAAAATCGTAATACCAAGAAACGTAGGTACAACTAAAGCAAAACGTTTCAGTAAATATGCAATCATCCTAACTAGCCAAATTCCATTTAAAGCAATAGTTCATCAATTTAATCAATAAAACAAAGTAGTCAAATGGTTACATTTACCTACATTAACTTACAATTTCATTTAGTTTGGATTAATTTACTTAATAAATTTAAATCTTAATAATCAAAAGCTTAAATTGGACACCAGAAAGGAATTTTGAATTAGAAGGTGTGGGTAATCTTTGTTTGTAACTTAGAAAGTGAACTGCTTAGACAATTCAAACATGTTTGTAAGCTGCATTGATATGGTGACAAATCGAAATCAAATACAAAAAAATCGCCACTGTTAAACAGAAGCGATTTATTGGTCTAATGAATGAGGAGTTAATCTATGAATAATGTATTTGGCTACACACCACCAACGTTCGAGAGATTCACCAACTGCTTGGTATATTCATGCTGCGGATTACCAAACAAAGTCTCAGTGTCGCCCTTCTCTATTACCTCGCCAGCTTTCATGACGATGGTGTAATGACACAAGGATTTCACGACATTCAGATCATGACTGATAAACAAATAGGTCAGGCCATACTTTTCTTGAAGTGACTTCAGCAAATCCAATACTTGAGCTTGAACGGTTCTGTCCAATGACGATGTTGGTTCATCGAGCAGGATAAACTCTGGCTTTAAAATCAAAGCACGAGCAATCGCAATACGCTGCCTTTGACCGCCAGAAAACTCATTTGGGTAACGGTGACGCGTTTCAGGATCGAGGTCAACCTCTTTCATTACGTCACAGATGCGTTGGTCGAGTTCGTGCTCATCCAATTGTTGATGCACTAACAAACCTTCGCCAATCACCTGAGCGACCGACATTCTCGGGTTTAGCGCAGAAAACGGGTCTTGAAAGACTACTTGCATACGGCTTCTAAACGGAAGCATCTGTTTTCGATCTAAACCTTGAAGCTGTTCACTCGAGTAAGTGATTGACCCTTCACTATCTACCAGCTTAAGTATCGCCATACCGGTCGTCGATTTACCAGAACCACTTTCGCCAACCAAACCGATTGAGTGCCCTTTCTTCAAAGTGAACTCCATGTCGGTCACAGCTTTAACATGAGAAATGGTGCGCTTGAATAAACCGCCCGTGATCGGGAACCAAACACGAAGTTGATTTACATCGAGTAGCGGTTTGCTTTCGGGTGACACAGGAACGGGCAAACCTTTCGGATCAGAGTTAATAAGTTTTTGAGTGTAAGGGTGAGCAGGCGCGTTAAACAGGGTATGACAGTCGTTACTTTCAACCAAGCGACCATCTTTCATTACCGCTACTCTGTCGGCAATCTTACGAACGATACTTAAGTCATGAGTGATAAAAAGCATCGCCATACCGAGCTCTTGTTGCAGGTCTTTTAGAAGGTCGAGGATCTGCGCTTGTACCGATACATCCAATGCGGTTGTCGGTTCATCAGCGATAAGCAGCTCAGGTTCGTTGATCAATGCCATTGCGATCATCACGCGTTGGCGTTCTCCACCAGATAGCTCGTGCGGATAGGCTGATATCTTTTGTTCTGGGTAACGAATCCCCACCTTGGATAGCCACTCTATCGCTAAGGCTTGCGCTTTGTTGGTTCTCATACCTCGGTGAATCGCGAGGGTTTCAACAAGCTGTTTTCCGACTCTATGAAGCGGATTCAGCGACACCATGGGCTCTTGAAAGATCATGCCGATGCGACCACCACGAATCCCGCGCAGTTGTCTTTCAGAACAACTCAGAATATCGGTGCCAGAGAAGTTAATCTTACCGTTTAAGTAATGTGACGAGCCTTTAGGCAGCAGTTTCAATACTGAATTAGCGGTAACCGATTTGCCTGAACCACTCTCTCCTACCA
Source organism: Vibrio sp. 10N.261.52.C11 (assembly GCF_041471405.1). Taxonomy (NCBI): domain Bacteria; kingdom Pseudomonadati; phylum Pseudomonadota; class Gammaproteobacteria; order Vibrionales; family Vibrionaceae; genus Vibrio; species Vibrio sp. 10N.261.52.C11. The sequence continues at coordinate 21,508 of NZ_JBFROI010000037.1, read as the reverse complement.
GAGCAAGTGTCTCACCTTTGTATATCTCCAACGAGACATCATGAGTCACTTGCTCTATCGAGTCTTTACGCCCGAAACCGACAGACAATTTATCAATGGTCAGAACTGGAGAGGCATTAGCAGCCTCTGCTGTTGACCCTGAAGCAGGCGTTGTATTTGAAGTCATAACCTATCCTTACTTCTGTTGATGCGGGTCGAAAGCATCACGCACCGCTTCACCAACGAAGACCAGTAACGTAAGCATCAGTGAAAGCACGACGAAGGCAGAAATGCCAAGCCAAGGCGCTTGTAAGTTAGCTTTACCTTGCGCCAACAACTCGCCTAACGAAGGCGAACCCGCAGGAAGACCAAAGCCCAAGAAGTCTAACGAAGTCAGTGTGGTCACCGAGCCTGAAAGAATAAACGGCATCATGGTTAACGATGCAACCATCGCGTTAGGTAACATGTGACGAAGCATAATACGTTTGTCATCAACACCCATGGCTTGCGCGGCTCGCACATAATCGAAGTTTCGGCAGCGTAAAAATTCCGCTCGCACGATGCCGACTAAACTCATCCAACTAAACAGCACCATAATCCCGAGCAACCACCAGAAATTCGGCTCAATAAAACTCGACAAAATAATCAGCAAGAACAGGGTCGGCATACCAGACCAGACTTCAATGAAGCGTTGTCCGAATAGATCAACCCAGCCACCGTAGTAGCCTTGTGTTGCGCCAACCACGACACCAATCACGCTCGATACAATGGTCAGAATAAAACCAAATAGAACGGAAATACGGAAGCCATAAATGATACGAGCTAATACATCTCGCCCTTTGTCATCTGTCCCTAACCAGTTAACCGAATCAGGCTCCGATGGTACCGCGCCTGCGATATCAAAGTTGATAGTGTCGTAGCTAAAAGGAATGATAGGCCAAACGATATAGCCACTCTCTTCAATGAGGTCGATTACATACGGGTCTTTATAGTCAGCCTCGGTTTCAAACTCCCCCCCGAATTCTGTCTCTGCGTATTCATTAATGACAGGCACAAACCATTGATTGTCATAAGAAACCAATAGTGGCTTATCGTTCGCGATGATCTCAGCGAACAGGCTCAAGCCAAACAAGATGGTAAATATCCAAAGGGAGATAAAACCACGCTTGTTTGCTTTAAAACGTAACCAACGAGCTTCAGCTAAAGGGTTGTTAAACATTTATTATCAATACCTTGTTATTCGTTCGCCATTAACGCGCTTCAAAATCAATTCGAGGATCAACCCAGGTATACGTCAGGTCGGAGATAATGCTCAGCACCAAGCCAAGCAAGGTCATGATATAGAGAGAGCTGAACACCACGGGATAGTCACGTTGAATGGTTGATTCAAAGCCAAGCAGACCAATTCCTTCGAGTGAAAACATCACTTCAATCAACATAGAACCCGTGAAGAAAATACTAATAAATGCGCTTGGGAAACCCGCAATAATGATCAGCATGGCGTTACGGAAAACGTGCTTATAAAGAATACTGCTCTCGTCCAAGCCTTTCGCTCTCGCAGTCACTACATATTGCTTATTGATTTCATCAAGGAAGGAGTTTTTGGTCAGCATGCTGAGCGTGGCGAATCCACCGATAACCATGGCGAAAATGGGCAACGCCAAGTGCCAGAAGTAGTCGCCAATTTGCTGATACCAGTTGAGCTGGTCGAAGTTACTCGACACAAGCCCTCGCAATGGGAACCAACTGAAGTAGTTACCGCTTGCAAACAAGATAATCAGAATAATCGCAAACAAGAAGCCCGGCACCGCGTAGCCGACAATCACCACCGCGCTCGACCAAATATCAAAGCGAGAGCCGTGATGTATCGCCTTCATAATGCCTAAGGGTATCGAAATCACATAGATGATTAACGTACTCCACAACCCTAAGGAAATGGAGACAGGTAAACGGTCGATGATTAAATCAATCACGTTACCACCCTTAAACAGGCTTTCACCAAAGTTAAAGGTCGCGTAGTTTTTCAACATATCGAAGTAGCGAACGTGAATCGGTTTATCAAACCCAAACTGCTTTTTGATCTCTTCAACCACTTCAGGATCAAGCCCGCGTGAGCCTTTATAGCCACTGGCAGACGCTTGATCACTTTCACTTAAATCAACTTCTTGTCCACCACCAGAAAAACGCTCCATAATGCCAGAGTTATGCCCTTCTAATTGAGCAACAGCTTGCTCTACCGGGCCTCCAGGCGCTATCTGGATGATGAAAAAGTTGATGGTGATGATCGCCCACAGCGTGGGGATCACCAACAATAAACGTCGAAATATATACGCGGCCATGCTAACTAACTCCTAGCGACGTTTTTCAGGAAGCAAAGCCGCCTTCTCTTCTGAAATCCACCATGTATCGATACCTAAATCGTATTTAGGCAATACATCTGGACGCTCAAACTTGTCCCACATTGCTACGCGATACTCGCCAACGTGCCATTGCGGGATGTTGTAGAAATTCCACTGCAATACTCGGTCTAGTGAACGACCTAGTGTAAGAAGCTTTTCAGGGTGCTGTTGGTTACGCGCAATTTCTTCTGTTAACGCGTCAACCACTGGATCGATAACACCTGCAGTATTGTAAGTAGAATCAATGTAGTTAGAGTTCCAAACGATCATTAAGTTCGGGCTAGGATAAGGGTTTGCGGAAAATGACGACGAAACCATGTCGAAATCACGATCACGCAAGCGCTTGATGTATTGAGTGGTATCGATGGTACGGATCTTCATCTCAATACCCATGCGCTTAAGGTTCTTTTGAACCGGCGTTGCGATACGTTCCGTGGTTGGGCTGTAAATCAACAACTCAAATGACATCGGCTTGCCAGTCTTTTCGTTGGTCATGACTTTGTCTTTCAGCACCCAACCCGCTTCTTTCAACAATTTGAAAGCGGTACGCATTTGGCTACGAATACGACCGCTACCATCGGTGACGGGTGGTTGGAATTCTTCGGTGAAAACTCGCGGTGGAATCTGATCTTTGTATTGAGACAACAACTCGACTTCAGCTTCGCTTGGTAAGCCTTTCGCTTCGTAGTCGGTATTTTGGAAGTAGCTACGAGTACGCTTGTACTGACCATAGAACATGTTCTTGTTCATCCACTCAAAGTCCATCGCGTAGGTTAACGCTTCACGCACTTTAGGATCAGAGAACACAGGAGATTGGATATTAAAGACGAAACCTTGAGTCGTTTCAGGCTTCTCGTGGTTAATCTCTTCTTTAATGATGTAGCCTTTATCGAAGTTCGCGCCCGTATAAGAGTTGGCCCAGAACTTAGCCGAGTTCTCGGTTCGAAGATCGAACTCCCCAGCTTTAAAGGCTTCCAACATTACCGTGTCGTCACGGTAGTAATCGTATTGCACTTGCTTGAAGTTATTACGACCAACGTTAACCGGTAGGTCAGCTGCCCAGTAGTTTTCATCTAGACCATAGGTAACACTTTGGCCTGATTTATAACTGATGATCTTATAAGGACCACTACCGACTGGTGGCTCGCTTAGAGGTTCAGACAGCTTTCTGTCTTTCCAGAAATGTTTCGGTAATACACGAGTGCTTTGCGCAAAGCTGAACAGTTTTTCGCGGTTTGGAATGTTCATTTCAATACGAACAACCAAATCAGAGACCGCTTTTACTGACTTAATATCTTTGTAATACACACGATACTGAGGCACGCCCTCGGTTGAGAACTTGTCAAAAGTAAAGGCAACATCATGCGCAGTGATAGGCTCGCCATCTTGGAATTTAGCATTTGGGTTGATGTCGATTTCCATCCAAGTGAAATCACTGGAGTAACGAACCTTTGAAGCGATCAATGGATAGTACGCATCAATCTCGTCACTCGGAGAAAACATCAAGGTATCGTAAATCTCTCCGGTATAACTTGCAGCAACGCCGCGGGAACCGAATCGATTAAAGCTATCGTACGTACCTATGCTGCCATAGGTCACTTTGCCCTGCTTTGGCGCATCAGGATTAACGTAATCGAAGTGAGTGAAATCGGCTGGATATTTTGCTTCACCAAAACCAACCAGTTGTGTGGTTTCAATAACGGTGACAGCAGGAGTTGTTTGGGTTTCAGAAGCGTAAGTAACGGAGGGTTGTAAAGCAATAAGCGGCAACATGATTGCACATGACTTCAAATTAAACCTGAAAAACTGAGTGCGTTGCGAAGCTTTGCGTCGAAAAACTGTTCCCATTTGACTCTCCCTTCAAATGTCATGACTTCTATATTCAAGTTGATTTATCGGCTTTGAATGCATGCCGTTAAATCAAGTATAGGTTCAAATCTAACATCATGTAATAACTAATAAAACCATCAGCACTCTATCTCTGACGGTTTATTTACAAATTACTCGTCACCACTCGAAGTTATTGGATGCAGTGAGCTTTGATTGCTTTGGTTCCTTTGATTGAGTTGATTAGCTTGGTGGCGTTGGAAAGCACGGGGGAAGGCAGAAGCACTAAGATTGCTCTAGCCTGAATGACACAAGCCTCAACGGCTAAGATTCCTTTGGTTGGCTTCTAAAGTGAAATTTAGGCTCTAAATAATCAACAAACTATACTTTTACTGGAGTATCCTTGCAGCCTAGGTCTAAATGGAATGACACTTTGAACAAACCAAACCAAATAACATTCGCAACGTTCAACCTTCTGAACTATCTCGAGCCACCGAATGCTTATTATGATTTTGAGAACATCTACAGCTTCGAAGAATGGCAGAAGAAGCAACATTGGATGGCTGAAGCGATTCGCTCATTAGATTGCGATGTGATTGGCTTCCAAGAGATATTTAGCCCGCAATCTTTAGAGCTATTGATGAACGAGCTAGGTTATCCATACTTTGCAGTGGTCGATAGCGCCAACGTTGAAGATGATTACCTATACACCTCACCAGTCGTTGGGATCGCTTCCCGTTACCCGATTGAAAACGTGCAGCCTGTTACGCCAGATTCGAAGTTACTGACAGCATTCAACCTTGGCGACAAATTCTCATTCAACAGAACACCTGTTCACGCGACGATTACGTTACCCCATTTAGGTTCAACCGACTGTTATGTGGTGCACTTCAAATCACAACGTCCGACAGAACCAAAAGCAGAATCTGTCGATACGAACAACGCTCAGCAAGGTGCAAAACCACAAAGTGACACGCTCACTCGTTTTCACCAAGAACGGCTTGGCTCTTGGCTATCCAGTGCCCAACGCGGCCTAGAAGCTCAGATGCTGCATCAATACATCACCAACCAACGCTACCAAACCGATCAACCTGTTGTGTTGATGGGTGATTTTAATAAGCCTCTATTTAATGATGAGTTTAAAGGGCTGTTGAGTTACTCAATCAACCGAGACGAAAACAGCAAGCATTGGCTATCCCACTTTCGATTAAAAGACAGCTGGGATCTTTACCATCAGCTACATGAAGAAGATTTGCTTGAACAGCGTAAGCCAACCCATTACTACGGCGCATCTGGGTCTATACTGGACTACATTTTGATGTCGAACGAGTTTGATTGTCAGAACTCGTCTAGTTTGATGGAGATCTCTAGCTACACAGTGTTAGACCATCACCTCACCAATCCAAGCTTTGAACACGACCAATTCAGTACGGACCATGCCATCGTGTCTGTTACCGCTCATATTCGTGAAGCCTAAAGTTAAACATAAAAAAGCCGCAGTCAAAAACTGCGGCCTTCCACTTTAGCTAAACGGGTTGAGCTAACCGACGCCCCATTTAGAAACCGATTTACCGTTTAGCAAAGTATGAAACTTAGAATGTGTACATTGCGCCTAAGTAGAAAGAATCCAGAACAACAGTATCTTCTGTCTTGTGTCCGTTTTCGTAATCTTCGATATCAAAAGCATCGGCTTCGTACGCTAAGCGAAAGCTCAACGAAGACATTGTAGGTGGCGTATATCCAACACCAACACCCATACGGATGCCATCTCCCGAATCATCAAAACCATCTCCTGAAGGGCGAGAGCCATTATCAAACGTGTAACCGAGGTTCGCCGTTACCGAAAAGATTTGAGGTGTCCAAGTGAAAACCTTATTACCAGATTTCGTTTTCAGGGCTATATCACCAAAATCTGTGTATTGAGCTTCAACCGAAACAATGCGGTTAAATTTGTAACCAGCAATTAATCGGTAAGTATTGTCTTCGGCTTTAAAAGTAATAGGTTCTTTGATCGTGTCAGTTAACCCGCCCACTTCGACCATTAGCACACTTAAATAATTACCCGCTCCAACAGCAGGCCAATTTGCTCAATCTCCACAATTTAGAATAAGACGAACAGAAAACACGATGAACCACACAATAGACTTCAACGGCTTAATCATTGATATCGACGCTCGAACGATTACCAACCAGCAAGGAAACAAAATCACTTTGCGCCCTCGCCTATTAGCAGTGCTCTGCTTGTTATTGGAAAATGTGGGAAGACCGATTTCAAGAGAGCATATTGTTGATGTGTGTTGGGACGGACAAATCTCGTCACCACATGTTCTTGCAAACGTAGTCTATAACCTACGCAATGTGTTCGCGCGATTAAGAGCATCCAACGTCCAGATCATTACCATTAGTAAGTTCGGATATGCGCTATCGATTGAACCCACGTAAAAGGATTTATGCAATCAATGGCGGTGACTAAGATCACCAAAAAACGCCCCATCGAAACGTTTCGATGATCATTATCACACTCTAAAACAATCAAACGTGCAAATGATAAATCAGACACTATTATCACTATCGAAACGTTTCGATGGCTTTTCTTGAGTTGTTCTCAACCCATCAAGCGTTATTTTTCGATAGGTCGTGATATGAAAAAAAGTACTCTAATAAACTCTGAACTCTCTTACCTAGTGGCGACTCTTGGCCACACAGATGAAATCACGATTTGTGACGCGGGCTTACCAATTCCAGACCACGTAACTCGTATTGATCTTGCTTTAACTCACGGTGTCCCAAGCTTTCAGCAAACGGTAAAAACCATGCTGGATGAATCTCAAATCGAAGGTGTTGTGATTGCAGAAGAGTTTGCGAAAGTAAGCCCAGAGCACCACGCTGCGCTGATTGATTTAATCAAGACAGAAGAAGCGCGTTGTGGCAAATCGCTTTCTATTACTTACATCACTCATGAAGAATTCAAACAGCGTACGCATGAAAGCCGCGCGGTAATTCGCACCGGTGAGTGCACACCATACGCAAATGTTATTTTCCAAGCTGGCGTAACCTTTTAGCTCAAGCAAAACGCAACGACAGCTCAGTGACATCACTGAACCAAAACAATACATAGACAGAACAATCAAATACAACTGGCCCCGAGTAAAGGAACCGACATGACTCAAGCCATTTTAGAACTTAGCTCAATTGAGAAAGCCTTCCCTGGTGTGAAAGCACTGGATAAGGCAAGCCTCAACGTTTATCCAGGACGCGTAATGGCGTTAATGGGTGAAAACGGTGCGGGTAAATCAACGCTTATGAAAGTGCTGACAGGCATCTACCACTTGGACGGCGGCACTATTGCCTACCAAGGAAAACCTGCTGCATTTAAAGGGCCACGTGATTCTCAACAAGCAGGCATTAGCATCATTCACCAAGAGCTGAATCTAATCCCTGAATTGACCATCGCCGAGAACATCTTCTTAGGTCGTGAAATCACGGGCACCATGGGTCGTATCTTGTGGAACGAGATGTACCAAGAAGCAGACAAGCTACTTAAACGCCTTAACGTGAAACACAGCTCGAAAACGCCTCTAGGTCAGTTGAGCCTTGGTGAGCAGCAAATGGTAGAGATTGCGAAAGCCCTATCGTTTGAATCTAAAGTCATCATCATGGATGAACCAACCGATGCGCTAACCGATACCGAAACTGAATCTCTGTTTAAGGTGATTAACGAATTGCGCGATGAAGGCTGTGGCATTGTTTACATCTCTCACCGTTTGAAAGAGATCTTCGAGATTTGTGATGACATCACCGTGCTGCGTGACGGTAAGTTCATTGGTCAGTGTGAAGTAAAAGACACCGACGAAGATGGCCTAATCGAAATGATGGTTGGTCGTAAGTTAGACGAACAATATCCACGTATCGGCCAGAGCCATGGTGAAACTTGTCTTGAAGTGATTGGCCTGACGGGTTCTGGTGTTCACGATGTGAGCTTTACGCTAAAACGCGGTGAAATCCTGGGTGTATCTGGCCTAATGGGTGCTGGCCGAACTGAACTGATGAAAGTGATTTACGGTGCCCTTCCAAGTGAACGCGGCGTCATCAACCTAGAAAATAAAACCATCAACCCTGTAAGCCCGAAAGACGGCTTGGCCAATGGCATTGCTTACATCTCTGAAGACCGTAAAGGCGATGGCTTAGTTCTAGGGCTTTCTGTTAAAGAAAACATGTCGTTATGTTCACTTGACCTACTAACAAAGAGCGGTCAAATCCAACATAAAGACGAAGTGATTGCAGTAGATGACTTCATCAAGCTATTCAACATCAAAACCCCGACGCGCGAACAGATTATTGGCAACCTTTCTGGTGGTAACCAACAGAAAGTGGCTATCGCTAAGGGCTTGATGACCAAACCAAAAGTACTGATTCTCGACGAGCCAACGCGCGGTGTCGATGTCGGTGCTAAGAAAGAGATTTACCAACTCATTAATAAATTTAAAGCCGACGGCATGAGCATCATTTTAGTCTCATCTGAAATGCCAGAAGTGTTAGGAATGAGTGACCGCATCATGGTGATGCATGAAGGCCGTGTAAGCGGTGAATTTGATGCTAAAGAAGCAAACCAAGAATTATTACTGGCGTGTGCGGTCGGTAAAAAGATCAACGAGGACGCAGCATGAGTACTAAAACCATGAGCAAAACAACTGAAGCTCCAAAGAAAAAACCGTTAATCAGCAAAGAGTGGCTGATTGATCAAAAGTCATTGATTGCTTTGCTCTTCCTGATTGTTGTCGTTTCTTTCTTAAACCCGAACTTCTTTACTGTCGACAACATCCTAAACATTCTGCGCCAAACCTCGGTTAACGCAATTATCGCTGTAGGTATGACGCTGGTTATCTTAACCGCGGGTATCGACTTGAGTGTTGGTTCTGTACTGGCGCTTTGTGGTGCGTTCGCAGCCAGCATGATTGGCATGGAAATCCCTGTGATGATCGCAGTACCAACCGCTCTTGTAGCAGGTGCAGCATTAGGTGCGATTAGTGGTGTGATTATCGCTAAGGGTAAGGTTCAAGCCTTCATCGCAACGCTTGTCACCATGACACTACTTCGCGGCGTAACCATGGTTTACACAGATGGTCGTCCTATTTCAACAGGCTTCACAGACACAGCAGACGCATTCGCTTGGTTCGGTACTGGCTACGCAATGGGTGTACCGGTTCCAGTATGGATCATGGTCGTGGTATTCGCAGCAGTATGGTACCTACTTAACCACACACGCTTTGGTCGCTACGTTTACGCACTGGGTGGCAACGAATCAGCAACTCGCCTATCAGGCATCGACGTAGACAAAGTAAAAATCGGTGTTTACGCAATCTGTGGTCTGCTAGCTGCAGTGGCAGGCATCATCGTGGCATCGCGTTTGTCATCTGCTCAACCAACCGCAGGTATGGGTTATGAGCTAGACGCTATCGCAGCCGTAGTTCTTGGCGGGACAAGCTTAGCTGGCGGTCGTGGCCGTATCATGGGCACATTGATTGGCGCTCTGATTATCGGCTTCCTAAACAACGCCCTAAACCTACTAGACGTATCTTCTTACTACCAGATGATTGCAAAAGCAGTGGTTATTCTTCTGGCAGTATTGGTCGACAACAAAAACAAATAAAACCTATTCACACTCTAGGTTAATACAAGTAACACTCTAGTTTAATAAAAGTAACAGTTTGTTTTACCTTAAAATATTAGAATCTATAAATAATGTAACAACGAGCTAGGACTCACCTCTTAGCTCCCCCTACACAAAGGACTTACACCATGAAAAAATTAGCGACTCTTATTTCTGCTGCTCTTCTTTCTACAACAGTATCTGTGTCTGCACAGGCGCAAGATACAATGGCAATCGTTCTGTCTACATTGAACAACCCATTCTTTGTAACCATGAAAGATGGCGCAGAAGCGAAAGCTGAAGAGCTAGGCTACAAGCTTATCGTTCTGGATTCTCAAAACGACCCAAGCAAAGAGCTGTCGAACATTGAAGATCTAACCATTCGTGGTGTTAAGGCAATCCTGATCAACCCAACAGATTCAGACGCCGTGTCTAACGCAATTCGCATGGCTAACCGTTCAAACATCCCAGTACTAACACTAGACCGTGGTGCAAGCCGTGGTGACGTAGTAAGCCACATCGCTTCTGATAACGTAATCGGTGGTGAAATGGCAGGTCACTTCATCATGGAAAAAGTGGGCGAAAAAGCGAAAGTAATCCAACTTGAAGGTATTGCTGGTACTTCTGCAGCTCGTGAACGTGGTGAAGGCTTCATGAATGCAGTAAACGGCAGCGACCTTGAGCTTCTTGCAAGCCAACCTGCTGATTTCGACCGTACTAAAGGTCTGAACGTAATGGAAAACTTGCTTGCTGCTAACCCAGATGTACAAGCAGTATTTGCTCAAAACGATGAAATGGCACTAGGTGCACTTCGCGCAGTTCAAGCGTCAGGTAAAGAAGTGATGATCGTTGGCTTTGATGGCACAGACGACGGCATCGCTGCTGTTAACCGCGGCCTACTAGGCGCTACAGTTGCACAACAACCTGACCTAATCGGTTCTCTAGGTATCGAAATGGCAGACAAAGTACTGAAAGGCGAAACAGTAGACGAGTACGTACCAGTACCTCTAAAAATCATCGCTAAGTAATCGTTACTAGGTAACGCGATATAAAGCAGGGAGTTCCCTATCTCCCTGCTTTGATTGGCTCGCTGACTCAAACAAAAGCAAACCCCGACAGTGCATCGCTGTTTCTCATTCCGCTCACAAAAGAGAGCGCACTTAACACCATGAGAAAGACCCATGCATTTTCAAATACGATATATCATAAGGCTCGTATCATGACTCAACTGATTGTTTTAGGTAGCGTTAACGCTGACCACGTACTGCAAGTTCCTTCGTTCCCTCGTCCGGGTGAAACCTTGATTGGCGGTAACTATCAGGTCATTCCTGGCGGCAAAGGCGCAAACCAAGCCGTAGCGGCAGCAAGATTAAACGCAGACATTGGCTTCATCGCCTGTGTTGGTGACGACCCATTTGGCGTCAACATTCGTCAAGATTTTGCTAAAGATGGTATCAACATCGACAGTGTGATCGTTGCGGACAACACGCCGACTGGCATTGCGATGATCCAAGTATCAGCAACCGGCGAAAACAGCATTTGTCTTTCTGCGGAAGCGAACGACAAGCTGACTTGCGATCAAATCGAGCCGCATCTAGAGAAGATTCGCGGCGCTGAATACTTGCTGACTCAGCTTGAAACGCCAATTGAAGGCATTGAATACGCTGCGAAAGTAGCAAAAGAGAGTGGCACGCAAGTCATTCTAAACCCAGCTCCTGCTCGTCCATTATCGGATTCACTGCTTGCTTGTGTTGACGTGATTACACCGAACGAAACTGAAGCAGAAGTGCTGACAGGCATTACCGTGACGGACAACGCGTCTGCTCATCAGGCTGCGTTGGCTCTGCATGCTAAAGGCATAGAAACGGTAATGATCACGCTAGGCGCGAAAGGCGTGTGGGTGAGTCATCGCGGTCAAGGCAATGAAGCCAGCGAAGGTGAACTAATCGCAGGTTTCCGTGTTGAAGCAACAGATACAACTGCCGCAGGTGACACCTTTAACGGCGCGTTGGTGACAGGCTTGCTTGAAGATATGCCACTTGAGCGTGCGATTAAATTTGCTCATGCTGCAGCTGCTATCTCTGTGACACGCTTTGGTGCTCAAGCGTCGATTCCAAGCCGTGCTGAAACCGATGCGTTTTTGGCAGAGCAACTGTCTGCTTAGTTTGATACCTATTTGAAGGCCTAACTTCTGAGCTAAACCGTGGTTAACGGATGTTAGCCTTCAAATTCGGTAACAACAAATAACAAGAATAAGCCCCTGTTTTCAGGCAGAATATCGCCCAACGTGGAAGGTTATTCCCACAAGGATTTTTTATGGCAACAATGAAAGACATCGCACGGCTCGCAAAGGTTTCGACTTCTACCGTGAGCCACGTGATCAACAAATCACGCTTTGTCAGTGAAGAGATTGCTGAGCGTGTTAACAGTGCGGCTAAAGAACTCAACTATGCGCCTTCTGCATTGGCTCGCAGCTTGAAAATGAAGCAAACCAAAACCTTGGGAATGCTAGTGACCACATCCACCAACCCATTCTTTGGCGAAGTGGTAAAAGGTGTGGAACGTCGTTGCTACGAAAAAGGCTACAACCTTATCTTGTGTAACACCGAAGGCGATAGCGAACGCATGAAATCCTCTATCGATACCTTGCTGCAAAAGCGAGTCGATGGCCTGATGCTAATGTGTTCTACCCTTGAAGGCGAACATATCGATGTATTCGAGCGCTACCCAGAACTGCCTGTTGTAGTCATGGATTGGGGCCCTATGTTGTTTGCGAGCGATAAGATCCAAGACAACTCACACCAAGGTGGCTACATGGCAACTAAGCACTTGATAGATAACGGTCACTCGGATATTGGCTGTATTACTGGCCCACTGCACCGTAATCAAGCTTCGTCTCGTTATCAAGGCTTCAAGCAAGCAATGGAAGAAGCCAATTTAGAGATCAACCCTAAGTGGATTGTTGAATCCAACTTTGAATGTGACGGTGGTTTTGACTCTTATCAGACATTGAAAACTCGTGGCGAAATGCCGTCTGCCTTGTTCGTCAGTAACGATATGATGGCGATGGGCGTGATTCACGCTGCGGCGCAAGATGGCACATCGATTCCGAATGATCTGTCTATCATTGGCTACGATGACATCCACCTGTCGAAGTACATGACACCCGCGTTAAGCACTGTCCACCAGCCAAAACATCGTTTAGGTAAAGCCGCAGTGGATACGCTTTTGAGCAGATTACAAACTCCAGATGCTTATCCGCAAGTCGTTGAACTTGAACCTACTCTTGTTGAACGAAGCAGCGTAAAAGCGCTTTAGTACTCGCCACACTCATCACACCGTTGAAAGCTAGCTTATTGAGCTAGCTTTTTTGTCTTTGAAACATAATAACGCCGCTTAATCGCCCCTAAAATGCCGTCAATATGCGAAACTTACATGCTAAAATATGCATTTGCGCACTCAGCAACTATTCACGCAATTAACGACTAATTCATCTACACTAATATTAAATAACAACGGCATGGAGAGCGTAGTTGTATGATCGCGGGTTGGTTTGACAATATATCCCTACAAAAAAAGCTATTAGTCAGCTTTTTAATTCCTATCACTTTGATGGTCATCGTCTCTTTCTCTGTGTATGAAAACACCCAATCTATTGTGAAAGATAACCATTGGGTTGTTCACACTCACAAAGCCATAGCCCGAGCTCAAGAGCTGCTCAACCTAATTGTGGATATGGAAACCGGACAACGTGGCTACCTAATCACGGGCGATCCCGTATTTTTAGAGCCCTATCATCTGGCACTGGATGTTTGGCGTCAAAAAATGCAAAGCCTATCAACTCAAGTGAGTGACAACCCCCCTCAAGTTGAACGCCTCAAAAGAATCGATGATACTCATAAGACATGGCTAAAGGAGTCGGGCGAGAAAGAGATCATGCAACGCAACCTCGTCAATAAAGGCGAAGCGAAAATGCAAAGTGTCGTCTACCTCACTCAACAACAGACCGGAAAACAACTGATCGATAAGATCCGTAAAGAGATCGCTCAATTTATCGATATTGAACAGCAACTTATCAGAGTCAGAGTCGATAAGTCCGTTAACTCGGCCAACCAAACCACTTACGTACTGGTTGTCGGTACCCTGTTTTCAGCATTTATCTCATTGCTTGTGGCGGCGTGGTCATCAAACCGTATTAAACGAAGAATAGACATACTGCTCGCAGCCGCAAACCAAGTTGCTGCTGGCCATTTAAAAGAAGGGGCATCGACCCTCAAACTTTCCTCAAACATTAACGCTCAAGACGAAGTAGCTCACCTCAGCCATAGCTTTCAAACAATGGCAACAAACCTGGTAAAAAACGACAATGAAATGCGAGCGAAAAATCAGGAGCTAATCGCTGAACGAACCAAAGCTGAAGCCGCAGTAAAAGCTAAGGGCGATTTTCTGTCTACCATGAGCCACGAAATCAGAACACCAATGAACGGTGTTCTTGGAATATCTCAGATCATTGCAAGCCAAACCCAAGAACCCGAAACAAAAGAGAACATCAACATCATTCTCGAATCTGGTCACCACTTGATGACGATACTCAACGACATTCTGGACTTCTCAAAAGTCGAAGAAAACAAGCTTGAGTTAGATGTGGCTCCCTTTAACTTTGTTCAAGTCATGCAGCCTGTATGCAGCGCACTAAAACCCTTAGCCGATGAAAAAGGCATTCGCCTGTTAATCGAAAATAACATACCGAAAAACATCCAACTCTTCGGAGACTGTGCAAGGCTGCGCCAAATCATGTTCAACTTGGGCGGTAATGCGACAAAATTCACCAAAGAAGGTCATGTGTCCATACAAGCTGACCTCAATCGCCCCAACAACCAGTTGATCCTCACCGTGACAGACACCGGGGTTGGTATCCCGAAAGATAAGCACGAGCAGGTATTCAATTCATTCGAACAAGCCGACACTTCGACAACAAGGAAGTTTGGCGGAACAGGGCTTGGCCTCGCAATCGTCAAGAACCTAGTCAACCTCATGAATGGAGAAATCACATTAACCAGTGCTGTCGGGCTTGGTACAAAATTCCAAGTCTCTCTGCCTATCACATGGCAAGAAAGCAAAGCGAAAGACATCGCGACCCATACAGTCGATGCAGAAACTCTCAGCTTTGACTCGTTAAGTATCCTGTTGGTGGAAGATAACCGTATTAATGCCATTGTTGCACAAGGCTTTTGTGAAAAACTCGGCCATCATGTTGAGCATGCGGAAAACGGGAAATTGGCGATTGAACGCCTCAAAACAACTCAATATGACCTTATCTTGATGGACAATCATATGCCTGAAATGAACGGGGTCGAGACAACAAATTACATTCGTGAAAAACTGAAACTCGATACCTTGATATTCGCTTACACGGCCGATGTATTCCGTGAGGCGCATGACAACTTTATTCAGGCGGGTGTCGACCATATTCTGACCAAGCCTCTGCAGCAAGAGAGTTTCTTCGACGCCCTACAACAGTTCTCAAGTCGATTACCGAAACAAACAGCAGCCGAAGGTTCGAGTGAGAATGAAAACATTGTCGAGCTTCATCGTAAGCCTATTGAAACGTTAAGGTTAACGGAAGAAGAGATCAGCCATTCAGAAGTGATACAAATACTGAAAGATGACACGGAAGGGTTCAGCTTACTCATAGACTCGACCATTATTGAGTTCGAACAGTCAGTTGATCGCGTCATTGAATACTATTTAGCGAAAGAATTAGAGCCACTTTGTCGCACCCTGCACTCCATTAAAGGCATGTCGCTAAACTTAGGTCTTAACATGCTTTCTAAGCAGGCATTGGAGCTAGAAGTCGAAGCCAAAAATCAACAATTGCCGGATATTGAACGACTGCAAAAACTGCTCAATCGCCTTATGGTCAATATCCATCAAGCTCAGCGGATGAAAAACGCCCATTCAGTCAAGCATCTGAATCAAATGAACGATCAAGCTTAAGAACGCTTCGTTCCCAAGCTAAAACGCAAGGCTTAATCACCTTGCGTTTTTCGATCTTATACCGTGCTAGTCTCTGTTCTAGCGATTTAACGGTTTAACGGTTTAACGGTTTAACAGGGCGGTTATTTGCTGGATCTCATCTTCGACATCAATACCATTATATTGCGGCGCAATCGAGAGATCTTGAATACTCACAGTTTCTACAGATTGCTTGTCGTTGAGCTGAAGCATTAAGTCACCCTTTGGTGAATAGGTTCTACTGCTACCACAATAAGTCGCGGCAAACGCATCAACCACATCCTGCCCAACGCGATTACACGTCACGACATGACACCCCTCTTCTAAAGCTCTCGCTTGAGCAATAGCAAAGCTATGATGACCACCAAAATTCGCGGGATGTAGAATAACGTCGACCGACTGATACGCCCTCATGATCTCCGAGAACCAAATATCAAAGCAAATTGCGACACCAAACTTTAAGCCCTTGTGCTCAAATGTAAGGAGCTCACACCCACGTGAAAAATACTGTTTGTCGAATTTGGTTTGACTGACTTTTCTGTATTTATGAAGTAAACCTGAACCATCAACCACCACGACGCTATTGTAATATTGGCCGCTATCTTTCTCGGCAATACCAGCAACAATCAAGGTGTGATACTTCGCTGCCATCTGAGTTAATGAATCAATAGTAGTACTGTCGTTGAAGTCTTCAGCCAGTTCATGAATTTCTTCAGCATCGTTAAAAATATACCCAGTAGTGAACAATTCAGGCAACAGAGTGATATCCCCGACTGTCGATTCCGCTTCCAAAAGATCAGAAACCGACTCAATGTTCTTTTGTTTGTTTTTGTATTCAACCTCAAGCTGAATAAGAGTGATGCTGACATTATTCAAAATCGAATCCTTGCTAGGTAATACTTCAAACTGTAACGCTTCAAGCTTTAATACTTCAAACTAGAGACTAAGAACTAAGAACGACAGAGTAAGGCAATCCCCTATCGCTTTCTTATTCGCACGCCAAAGGTTGAAGCAGGCGCACAGTCCTGTACGCATTTCAAATCTGCCTACGGCGCTAATTAAGGCTCTGGTAAAACGGGAGGCGTGCTGTCCATATAGGTTAAGAAATTCACCCACACCTCATGCGTGCGCTGCTTGGTTAACGTCATCTTGCAGGAAAGCGCCATAACCCCTCGAATAGAACCTTCACGCCATTGGGTGTACACAGAATCACAATGTGCTGTCATGTACGCCTGCCAGCTCTCCTGAGCCTTCTTAATTGACGCCACCAGCTCAGCATCATAAGCATTGTGCTCAAAGCTGGCTGCAAGGTATTTATCCAGTTCCGCTTGTGCAGATTCCAACTCAATTGCCGCACAGTGATTGATCTCGATGGTATTCATCGCATTCTCGCAATCAACAACACCTTCGTAGGCCAACGCAGAGAATGAGAAGCACACCGCTATGAGTGCCGATATCAGTTTTGTCATAATCATCCTTTATGCTGCCACCACCAAAACGAATCGTGTCGTGACTTTATTTATTTAAACGTGGCTCAATATTTAGCTCATTCAGCTCATTCAGCCAGAGCAAATAACAATAAAATTTATCAGGATATAAGCATTTGTTATCCGCATAAATCATCAAAAATGACGCCTCGCCAACTCAAATAAATGAGATAACGCTCAGATTTTGCTGGTAAAACTAGAAAACATATTATTTATATCAATAATTCGTGCCTGCACTCACACTATTAATTATTTATATTGCTACCTAAACGCTAACTTTATAAATTAAATCGAATGCTCACATAAATCGGTAACGCTTCTCCAACTATGGATATCAAGTACCAAAACATTGCCAAGACTTCATTTTACTTTGCCATCTCTTTCTTTTTTTCCATGGCAATGCTCATTCCTTTTACACCGTATCACTACCAAACATTAACCGAAGACACATCAAGGTTAGTCGAAACCAGGTTAGAAGGGATCCAATCAAGGTTCGACCGTTTTTTATCTGAAGTTAGACCTGAACAGTCATGCGACGCGATCGTTAGACAGCTTCGACAAAACGTTTTTGAAGCCGATTGGGTAAAAGAAGCAGCGGTATTCAATAAACAGAACCGATTTTACTGTTCAACCACCGATGGTGACGTTTCATTTCGCCTATACAGCACCATCAGGCAGCGACTCAATGACGACCCGAATTTAACAACCCTGTCGTATTCCAACTCGGCCATCACGCAAGTTCAGTCCATCATGCTCATTTTCTCGAACAAAGAAGATGCCGGAGTGAGCCTGATGATTCCGCCACACTTCATCTATGACCTTGTTGAAACAAACCTGAGCAGCCATGGAATACAGGCCAAAGTTGAAGTGATCAAAAGAGATATCCACCCTACCGATATTGACTCATCAATCGCCAAGGTGCGGATACAATCAAACACCTACCCATTGACCATCACCTCATACATTGGGTATCAGTTTTATCTTCACTTCATGTTGAGTTATTTATGGTTTGGCTTTTTGATGGCCGGAATCACCACCATTATTCTCCTTTCCATCAAGCATAAAAAGCAGAGCCAACGCAGCTTAGAATATTCGCTTTCAAGTGCGCTAAAAAACCAACACCTTCATGTTCACATGCAGCCTATCGTTAACCAAAACACCAATGAGATCGTCGGCTGTGAGTCACTATTACGATGGAACGACCCAATTGAAGGTAACGTCTCCCCGGCTATTTTCATTCCGCTTGCTGAAAGCTTAGGCTTAATTGAGGAGCTCACCTACTTCGTGCTGCGCAAAGTATTAATGACGTTGAAAAGCAATCAAGATGTGTTCGACTCAAAGTACATCAGCGTCAACATCAGCCGCAACGTAGTGTCTAACAGTAACTTCTCTAACAAAGTGATCAGCATCTTTAAAAGACACCCTGAGATCCTCAAGCAGGTGGTTTTTGAAGTAACCGAATATGGTGAATGTTCTGATGCCGACATGGTCAAAATTAGAGACAACCTAACCAAGCTATCGAACAGGGGCGTCAGAGTCGCGATTGATGATTTTGGTACAGGCTACGCAGGGTTAGATTTCGTAAGACAGTTCCCGTTCAGCATTCTCAAAATCGATCGCGTGTTTGTGAAAAACATATCCGACGAATCCAGCTTTGGTCTCCCTTTGCTAGAGTCCATGCTTCAACTATCACGCTCCTTAGGCATGCAAGTCATCGTCGAAGGTGTCGAGTATGAATCCCAAGTGAAAATCTTATCTAAGCTCGGTGTCGACTATATCCAAGGCTTCTATTTTTATAAGCCGATGCCGATAAACCTGACTGTCAGCTTACTCAAGCAACAGCATTTTGAGTCAGATAACGTTGAGGAACAAACCAACCAGACATTCCTTGTTACATAAGGCACTAAAAAACAACGAAAGAAAATGCGAAGGCTATGGGTCTCCTTTGATGAACATTTAAACCATCGCATCATTGAATGCATCACAAGGGATATCATGGAAAAGACACTTCAAACCAAACTGGCGACTAGCCTACTACTGCTGAGAATCGGCATTTTTATCGTCTTCTTGTTCTGGGGCTTAGATAAGATCCTTGTCCCTGAGCACGCGACAAAAGTACTGTCTGGCTTTTACGGCATCGACATCTCGAACAATGCGATGATGGCTCTGGGTGTCGCGCAGCTCGGATTTTTAGGCGCATTCGTTGTAGGCATGTGGAAAAAGTACACCTACGGAGCCATTTTAGTCCTTCATGCAGGCTCAACCTTTTCCTCTTTTGGAAAATACATGGACCCGTTCAACAACCTACTGTTCTTCGCCTCTTGGCCAATGCTCGCAGCCTGTATCGCAATCTTCTTACTTCGCAATTACGACACTTACAGCGTTGCCAACTAATACAAAGGGCGCCGTTATTGGCGCCCTCTTTGGTTGGGTTGATTCTTAAACGTTTGTTAGCCTAAGCAAACTGAAATTCCCCACCATGCTCTTCTATTATAAATGAAAGGTCTTGTGCGGCATTTTGGAATATTTCTTGGATGATTCCTTGAATACCATACCACTGTTGAGACAACTGATAATCAGAATGTATGGTGTCATCAGAAAAATCAACGCCGCCCAAGTGAGCAACCTTGGCTAAACCAAAGACTAAATCAAAAGTAATGGGCTCACCTAAACGATGTGCTAACCTGTTTCTGATACGATTCATTTCGATCAAAAAATCAGCCATTGATTGCCAAATTAAACCGCGATTAAGCGCTAACTTAACCTTATTAGGAAAACTCATGTTAAATGGGTTTATCTTCTCACTATCATCAAGCTTCAACTCTATTAATTGAACTAATACTGACTCAAGCAATAAATGACCTGTTAGATATGCACCCAACTCAGTGTTGTTGAACAATTCGAGAATGTGCTCAAGATTTGGTGTTTCTCTGTCTTCCCAAATGTTATCTGTCATATAGACTCACTTACTATTGGATTAGGCAAACGCCGCGTAAAGGTATAAGCAACCCAATACCTTAGCGTCCGCATAATACCTTAAACACATAAACCAACGCATAGTAAAAATGCCACGTGTTGCGAATCACTCTTAAGCAACTTGTTATACCGCTTGATTGAGGCTAAAATGACCAAAATAAAGACCACTTAAGAGACCTATTAAATGACCACTAGAATTTTAGCCGATGTTGCTGCAAGCATTACTGAGTTGAAAGCTAACCCTATGAAAGTTGCAACTAGTGCTTACGGTGAACCTGTTGCTGTACTGAACCGAAATGAGCCAGCATTTTATTGCGTACCAGCCGAAACGTACGAAATGATGATGGACAGACTCGAAGATCTTGAACTACTAACTATTGCGAAAGAGCGTGAATCTGAAGAGAGTATTTCGGTAAATATTGATGACCTATAAACTCGACTTTAAAAAGAGTGCACTCAAAGAGTGGAAAAAGCTTGGCTCAACGCTTCAACAACAATTTAAGAAAAAGCTAATCGAGCGTTTAGATAACCCGCATGTTCCGGCTTCAAAACTCTCTGGAGCTGACAACATGTATAAGATTAAGCTGCGCCAATCGGGCTACCGTCTCGTCTACAAAGTTGAAGACGATGTCATCATTGTAACCGTCTTAGCAGTCGGAAAACGCGAACGTAGCGATGTTTACCGTAAAGCTATGAAAAGGTTAGATGATTGATTGCGGTATCAACGAATGACATGGATTCCCCCTACCGAGGATCTGCCACACTTATGTGGTACTTAAATGCATCGGAGGCACCATGTCTGATTATTCTTATTTCTGCGGTATCGACCTAGCTAAAAACCACTTTAGTCTTCATGCCGTAGACCAAAATGGTAAGGTCATACTTCATAAGTCAGTAACCCGCTCTAAACTACTGACTACAATAGCAAATATGCCACTCATGCGTATAGGCGTTGAAGCGTGTGGTGGTGCACATTATTGGGCAAGAACACTCAATAAACTGGGTCATGACGTCCGTATCATGGCCGTTAAATACGTGGTTCCTTATCGAACTAAAGGGAAGAACGACCTTAATGATGCAGTAGCTATCTGCGAAGCTGTTCAGCGACCATCCACTCGCTTTGTGCCCGTAAAATCACCAGAGCAACAAGCCATCCTATCGGTACATAGAATGAG
>NZ_JBFROI010000036.1:184399-184548 GCF_041471405.1 Vibrio sp. 10N.261.52.C11 | reverse complement strand
TCGCCAAGCGGTAAGGCACTGGCTTTTGATGCCAGCATTCCCTGGTTCGAATCCAGGTAGCCCAGCCATTACAACGTTACTTAGACAAACCATAAGTCTTCTTAACTATACTCTTCGCTAGAGTAAAAGCTTTGCTGCGGTCGTGGCGG
>NZ_JBFROI010000036.1:27702-183545 GCF_041471405.1 Vibrio sp. 10N.261.52.C11 | reverse complement strand
AATCGATTAGATTTATTATTGGCTACTTAGCTCAGTTGGTTAGAGCACATCACTCATAATGATGGGGTCGCAGGTTCAAATCCCGCAGTAGCCACCACTTATACAACGTTTTATTGAATCACCAATATTCAGTATGACTATAAAGATTTGCTGCGGTCGTGGCGGAATTGGTAGACGCACCAGATTTAGGTTCTGGCGCCGAGAGGTGTGAGAGTTCAAGTCTCTCCGACCGCACCATTATTAAATAGAACCCAGCTTTTTAGCTGGGTTTTGTTTTATCTGGAATATGCAAATCTGCTAGCCAAGTCACCAAGTATTCTCTTCTATAACCTCACTTTTAATACGATTTTATAAGACAATGTCAGCTCCATTTTCTAATTGAGTATGACTAGCCTATGAAACCCCTCCCCTTAACGATCGGTTGCTACACAGATACACCAAGTAAAAGCCAAGGTGTTTATCAAACTCAGTTAGATCTAGAAACAGGAAAACTATTACCTCTAGAGCTGATCATCAAATGTACTAACCCCTCTTTTATTACTGTAACAAAGACTGGGATCTATACTGCATCGGAAGTGGACCAGCAAAAACAGCCCCAGCTCATTCATATACCTAATGTTGATTCACAGCTAACACACAATACAAGCCTCATCTCGGGAGATCACCCTTGTCACGTCGCGATAGATCCACACAATAAGTTTGCTATCACGTCGCAATACTCATCAGGCACATTCGATATTTTTAGCTTAAGTATCAACGGCAGCATCGATAAACGACTCAAAACAATCCAGATGGTTGGTTCCGGGCCAAACAAAGAGAGACAAACTAGCCCACACGCCCATCAATGCCTGTTCTTACAAAACTCACCACAGTTTGTGACTGTCGATCTCGGCACCGATCGCATCAACTTCTATTGCTTTGATGAAGAGCAAGAAGAGTTCCTTGATGAGCCAATGCAGTCTATTAAGGTGCCCGCCGGCAATGGACCTCGCCATTTAATCTTTAACAAAGCTGAAGACAGAGCCTATGTGGTCTGTGAACTCTCTGAAACGTTGCTGACTTTGGAAAAGGTTTTAGGCATTTGGAATGTAGTGGAAGAGATTGATGCATTGCCTAATATGGAGAAGGGAGAAGCCGCAGCTGCGATTAAGCTATCGCCTGATGAGCAATTCCTTTATGTGTCATGTCGACACCAATCAAGAATCAGTAGCTTCAAAATCGACTCTGAGACTCAAAGGCTGACTTTCATTGATAGCTACGACACTGAAGGCAAATTCCCAAGAGACTTCCATATAACGAACGATGGGAAATGGCTTATCGCCGCCAACCAGCACTCCAACAACATCACCTCATTCAAGCGAGATAATGAAGATGGGTCTTTGGTTTATACAGGGTACTCTTTAGAGATCGATGCACCGGTTTGTGTGACGCAACAGCGATAGTAGTCATCTGATACAAAAAAGGAGAGCATTCGCTCTCCTTCTTTTCATAAGCAGTCTTAAACGCTCAATTAGAGACCCAAAGCGTATTTCAATACTTGAGCTTTAATCGGGCCTGAATTTTCAGCTAGTTTTAGAGCAGCATTACGTACAAATTTCAGTGGGCCAATGTCGTTGCTGAATGTCTTGTAGAAGAAATCCATGCCACTTTGCATCATTAGATTGTCGCCTCTTCTTATCACTTCATAGCGTCTTGCTACAGACTGGTTCAATTCACCCTTTTCTTTGGTGACATCCAGCAGTACTGATACATCTTTGAAGCCTAAGTTAACACCCTGCCCAGCCAAAGGGTTGATGGTATGCGCAGAGTCTCCGACCAAAATACAGTTATTCTTCGAGTATGATTGAGCATGACGTCGTGTCAGAGGAAAAGAACCCGAATTCAAGACTTTGATATCACCTAACTCTTTAGGAAAGTGAGTAAGTACTTCGTTACGTAGTTTTTCAGGGGCCATTGCTGACAGTTGCTTAATACGCAGTGGAGAATCATACCAAACTAACGAGCCCAGCCCGACTTCTTGACCGTCAGAGGTTAGAGAACACAAAGGCAAAAATGAACGAGGGCCACTTGGTAGAAATTGCTGCCAAGTAATATCTTGCTGAGGTTGTTCTGTTTCTACATTGATAAGCATACAGTGTTGTCGATAATCCCAAGCCGTGATGCCAATTCCAGCTTGTTGGCGAACGGCTGAATTCGCACCATCAGCACCAACCACCCACTTCGCAGACAACTCAGCCCCTGATTGAAGCTTTACGATATTGATTTCACCAAACTCAATCACATCGAGCTTTTCTGGGCATAACAGTTCGAGATTGTCGTAGGCATCAAATTGAGACCATAAGCCTAATTGAATGAGTCTGTTCTCAACGATATAGCCCAAACGAGGAAGGTCTAGTGAGGCAGCATCAAATCGAGTACGACACTCTGGGTGCTCCCACGTCTCTAAACGTTTATAAGAACACACTCGCATTGCTGCAATACTTTGCCATGCACCAAGATCTTCAAGCAAATCGACCGATGCTTGAGAAATCGCTGACACACGAATGTCCATCGCTTGCGATTCATCAAAAGCTTGTGGGGCAAAACCATCGATCACCGCAACACTCAGACCTTGCTTTGCAAAACCGATTGCTGTTGCTGCGCCAACCATGCCGCCACCGACTACTACAATATCGTAACTGTTCATATTTCGTACTTATCAGTTTGATTCTTTGACTGTTTTTGATTGTACTTTTTCATAACTAACTTGTAACCAAAAACCTTATTCGAAAAAAGGGTTATCCCTTATGGCATATGGCGTTAACGATAATAAAAACCACTACATAAGAGATTTGTTCAGACTACTAGTCAGTCGGTTTTGAAACCAGTACAATACGCCGCTTGCCGCTAGAGCCTGTCATAAAATTGAATACCGAATTATGACAAACGGGGCTAGCGGATGAATAATGGGCGATTTGCTCCCTTAAATTAAACTAACGATCGAGCGAACATATAATGAGTAAGAAACTGCTAATTAAAACTTGGGGCTGTCAGATGAATGAATATGATTCATCAAAAATGGCCGACCTGCTTAACGCTGCAAATGGCTATGAGCTAACTGAAGTACCTGAGGAAGCAGACGTACTACTATTGAATACTTGTTCTATCCGCGAAAAAGCGCAAGAAAAAGTATTCCACCAGCTTGGTCGTTGGAAAACGCTTAAAGATAAAAAAGAAGGTGTGGTGATCGGTGTGGGTGGCTGTGTAGCGACTCAAGAAGGTGATCACATTCGTCAACGTGCACCTTACGTAGACGTTATCTTTGGCCCACAAACATTACACCGTTTGCCAGAGATGATTAAATCATCACTGTCTAACGAAAAGCCAGTAATGGATATCTCTTTCCCAGAGATCGAAAAGTTCGATAACCTGCCAGAGCCAAAAGCTGAAGGCGCGACGGCGTTCGTTTCTATCATGGAAGGTTGTTCTAAATACTGTACTTACTGCGTTGTACCATACACACGTGGCGAAGAAGTTAGCCGTCCAATGGATGATGTACTTTTCGAAGTTGCTCAACTTGCAGAGCAAGGCGTACGTGAAGTTAACCTGCTAGGTCAAAACGTAAACGCATACCGCGGTCCAACACACGAAGGCGATATCTGTTCATTCGCAGAACTGCTTCGTCTTGTTGCTTCTATCGACGGTATCGACCGTATTCGTTTCACAACAAGCCACCCGCTTGAGTTTGGTGACGACATCATTGAAGTTTACAAAGACACACCAGAGCTAGTGAGCTTCCTTCACCTACCAGTACAAAGTGGTAGTGACCGTATTCTTACGATGATGAAGCGCCCACATACGGCTATCGAGTACAAATCTATTATCCGTAAACTGCGTAAAGCTCGCCCTGACATTCAAATCAGCTCTGACTTTATTGTTGGTTTCCCTGGTGAGTCTAAGCAAGACTTCCAAGATACAATGAAGCTAATTAAAGACGTTGATTTCGATATGAGCTTCAGCTTTGTTTTCTCTCCACGTCCAGGTACGCCAGCGGCAGATTACCCATGTGATGTACCAGCACAAGAGAAGAAAGATCGTCTGTACGAACTGCAGCAAACGGTAAACACACAAGCTATGCGTTTCTCTCGTCTAATGTTAGGCACAGAGCAACGTATCCTTGTTGAAGGCCCATCAAGAAAGAACCTAATGGAACTTCGCGGCCGTACTGAAAACAGCCGCGTAGTGAACTTCGAAGGTTCTGCTGACCTTATCGGCCAGTTCGTAGACGTGAAAATCACAGAAGTATTTGCTAACTCACTCCGTGGTGAAATAGTACGTACTGAGAAAGACATGGATCTTCGCAGCGTGATCTCGCCGACTCAAATGATGGCGAACACAAAACGCGAAGACGAGCTAGGTGTAGCGACATTTACGCCATAGGCAATACAACTGTTTGAGCACAAAGCGCAAACACAAAGCTTGAAATTACCTAACTAAGTGACCATCTTAGAAATAGGGATATCACCATCAGAAGCCCGGTCTAAATCGGGCTTTTTGCTCTTTGTTTTATTTAAGAGTGAGTGGCACAAAATGAGAGGCTAATTTGAGCAATAAAATCGTTACCTTAGAGATAAATCTAGAACCAGCAGACAACAAGCGCTTGGCAAGTTTATGCGGACCATTTGACGACAACATCAAGCATCTTGAGCGTCGTCTGGGCGTTGAGATTAATTACCGTAGCAACTTTTTCACCATTGTTGGTAAGCCTCACACTACAGCCGCAGCTTTAGACATCATCAAACACCTCTATGTTGAAACGGCTCCAGTTAAAGGCAACATAATCGATATCGAACCAGAGCAAATACATCTGGCGATCACCGAGTCAGGCATTTTGGAGCAACACGTCGAGTCTGAAATTGACTACGGCAAAGAAGTGACCATTAAGACTAAAAAAGGCGTCATCAAACCTCGAACGCCAAACCAAGCACAGTACCTAATGAACATGGTGACTCATGACATCACCTTTGGTATTGGGCCAGCAGGTACAGGTAAAACCTACTTAGCCGTTGCTGCAGCAGTTGATGCACTTGAACGCCAAGAGGTTCGCCGAATCCTACTGACTCGTCCTGCTGTTGAAGCCGGTGAGAAGCTTGGTTTCCTACCGGGTGATTTAAGCCAAAAAGTAGACCCATATTTACGTCCACTTTACGATGCGCTGTTTGAGATGCTTGGCTTTGAGCGAGTTGAGAAGCTGATTGAACGTAACGTAATTGAAGTTGCGCCACTGGCTTACATGCGTGGTCGTACATTGAATGATGCGTTTATCATTCTTGATGAGAGCCAAAACACCACGGTAGAACAGATGAAGATGTTCTTAACCCGTATCGGTTTTAACTCACGCGCTGTGATCACAGGTGATATTACGCAAATCGATTTACCTCGTGGTGCAAAATCAGGCTTACGCCATGCGACTGAAGTGCTCAATGAAGTCGACGACATTAGCTTTAACTTCTTCATGTCTGAAGACGTCGTTCGTCACCCTGTAGTTGCTCGTATCGTCAACGCATACGAGAAGTGGGAAGCAAAAGACCAGAAAGAGCGCAAAGAGTTTGAAAAGCGTAAACGTGAAGAGCGTGAAGCCAAACTTCTTGAGGCTCAGCAGGTAGTTACGACACAATTAGCAACACAAAATAGCTCTGTAATTGCAGAACAAGGTGATAAATAGATGTCTATTGAACTAGACCTGCAATTAGCGGTCGAAAATGAGCAAGGTCTTCCAACTGAGCAAGATATTCAGCTTTGGTTGGACAAGACAATTCCTCAGTTTCAAGAGAACGCTGAGTTGACGGTTCGTATCGTTGATACACAAGAAAGCCACCAGCTCAATCATGAATATCGTGGCAAAGATAAGCCAACTAACGTGTTGTCTTTTCCATTCGAGGCTCCTCCAGGGATCGAGTTAGATCTACTGGGCGACCTCATTATCTGCCGCCAAGTTGTCGAAAAAGAAGCAGAAGAGCAAAGTAAGCCTCTGCTAGCACACTGGGCTCATATGGTTGTACATGGCAGTCTGCATCTGCTAGGTTATGATCATATCGAAGATGATGAAGCTGAAGAGATGGAGTCACTCGAGACAGAAATCATGCAATCTATGGGGTTTGAAGACCCTTACATTCTAGAAAAGTAAATTGATTCTAGTAAAGTAGGTTGCAGAGAAACAATAACTCATCGAACCTGTGATTTTCACAGGAATCTGAGTTGTAACGTGTGCTATCACACTTCTGATAGCGTTATTTTTTGAGAAATCATGAACGAAGGTAACCCCCCCACTTCTGAGGGAAGTAAAAAATCTGAAGGTCCGAGTAGAAAGTCCTTCTTTGAACGCCTAGGCCAACTATTTCAAGGTGAAGTAAAAGATCGCCAAGAGCTCGTAGATGTAATCCGCGACTCAGAAATTAATGACCTAATTGACCACGACACACGCGACATGCTCGAGGGTGTTATGGAAATTTCAGAGATGCGAGTACGCGATATCATGCTGCCTCGCTCTCAAATGGTTACAGTTGAACGCACAGATGATCTAGATACATTGATTGCGCTCATTACTGATGCTCAACACTCTCGCTACCCAGTGATCAGTGAAGATAAAGACCATGTTGAAGGCATTCTATTAGCGAAGGACCTACTTAAGTATTTGGGTTCAGAAAGTGCTCCATTTGATATCGAACAAGTGATTCGCCCTGTCGTGGTTGTTCCTGAAAGTAAGCGAGTTGATCGCCTGCTTAAAGAGTTCCAAGAAGAGCGTTACCACATGTCTATCGTTGTCGATGAGTTTGGTGGAGTTTCTGGCCTGGTAACCATTGAAGATATCCTCGAAGAAATCGTTGGTGAAATTGAAGACGAGTTCGACGATGAAGAAGAGCTAGATATTCGTAAGCTGAGTAAGCATACCTTCTCTGTAAAAGCTTTAACCACTATTGAAGAGTTCAACGATACGTTTAACACTGCCTTTAGTGACGACGAAGTGGATACGGTAGGCGGCATGGTTATGACAGCACTCGGCCACCTGCCGGTTCGTGGCGAAATTGTAGAAATCGAAAACTACCATTTCAAAATAACATCAGCAGATAACCGTCGTGTGATTCAGCTACAGGTAACCATTCCTGACGAACAGCCTCTTCCGACTATCGAAGAATAACAACTTCTCTCTAAAGAGATGACAGAAATTAGATGACTAACACCTTTATTCATCGCCTATTACGGCCGCTTGCGGCCGTTTTTGTTGGCGCTATAACCACCCTTTCATTCGCTCCATACTCTATATGGCCTCTTGCTATTCTCAGCCCAGCTTTGTTGCTGTTACTGATCCACAACCGCTCTCCTAAAAGTGCGCTTTGGATTGGCTACGCATGGGGTTTAGGTCAATTCACCACAGGTATCAGCTGGGTATACGTCAGCATTGATGGTTTTGGCGGCATGCCACTGGCAGCCAACCTATTTTTGATGGCATTGCTTGTTGGCTACCTAGCCGTTTATTCAGGGCTATTTACCTGGGGTTTGAATAAATTCTTCCCTGCCAATAACCTAAGCCGCTTTTTCCTTGCAGCTCCTGCATTCTGGCTAGTCTGTGATTGGCTGCGTGGCTGGGTAATGACGGGCTTCCCTTGGCTTTGGTTAGGCTACAGCCAAATCGATTCGCCATTGGGTTCATTTGCACCGATTGGCGGCGTAGAGCTAGTAACTTTAGCGATCATTGTTTCAGCCTCTGCATTCACTTATGCGATTGTTAACCGGGCTTGGAGCATCGCTCTCATTCCCGCCGTCGTATTTAGTGCAGGCTTTGGTATTCGCAACATCGACTGGGTCACGCCGAACCCTGAAAAAACCACGTCAGTCGTCTTGATACAAGGCAACGTCGATCAAGACAGTAAATGGCTACCGAGTCATCGCTGGCCAACCATGATGAAGTACACCGACCTAAGCAGAGAAAACTGGGGAGCGGATATCATCATCTGGCCTGAAGCGGCTATTCCAGCATTCGAAGTTGAGATCCCATCTTTCCTACGTAACTTGGATAGCGCAGCGAAGATGAACAACAGTTCGATCATTACCGGTGTGCTGAATCAGTCTGAAGATAAGAAATACTACAACAGTGTTCTTTCTCTCGGTGTGAATCCATACGGTGAGTACAGCTACGATCCAGACGAACGCTACCATAAACACCACCTGTTACCATTTGGTGAGTTTGTGCCGTTTGAAGATATCTTGCGTCCATTAGCACCTTTCTTTAACTTGCCAATGTCATCATTTAGCCGTGGCGACTTTGTTCAACCAAACATAGTGGCAAATGGTCGTCACTTAGCGCCGGCACTGTGTTATGAGATCATCTTTAATGATCAAGTTAGACAGAACGTAACCGACGAGACTGACTTTATTTTAACGCTCTCTAACGATGCGTGGTTTGGTCGTTCGATTGGCCCTCTGCAACATATGGAAATTGCACAGATGCGTGCTCTGGAGCTTGGTAAGCCGGTTATTCGCTCGACCAACAACGGTGTGACGGCAGTTACTGATTACAAAGGCAATATAATCAAGCAAGTGCCTCAGTTTGAAACGGCAGTGTTAAAAGCTGAACTCATTTCAACGGATGGTCAAACGCCTTATCACACAGTAGGTACTTGGCCACTGTATATCTGGGCGATGCTCAGCTTGGTGATTGGTTGGGTAATTAGAAAGCCAAAAAGCTAGATTCGACGAAAAGTGATTTGAGGGTTGACTGATCGGGTCAACCCTTTTTCATTGCTGTGGTTTTGCGTTGATACGCTATGGTTCAGAAGCTTACGGTTTAAGGGCTTTACGACTAAACCCTTTAGAACCACATTTAATGCATGGAATGATATTGGTTGGGTGGTTATATTCGGTTTGGTGACCACACTCGTCACATACTAAGGTTCCCAAGCCAATGACTTCACCCGCTTGATACAAGCCTTGGTGTTCTAAGTCTTGGAACAGTTCAACCCATTCCACCTTAGTACGATCAGTAATATCCAACAGCCCTTGCCAAATAGAGTCCGCAATCATCAAATAGAATGGACCGCTTTTACTCTCTTCATAGCTTTCGGAAAACTCTTTTAAGTCCGACTTCACGTAGGCAGAGATCAATGAAAGCTCATCTTTAGTCATATCATTAGCTGCTTTCGCAAACTTGCCCGACGTTTCGATTTTGTTGTTGAGCTCTTCAGGGCTATGCTTCAGCGTTTCAATCACCTCTTCGACGACTTCTTCATAGAGCGCTTTTTTCTTCGGCATAACAACCTCCTTAAGATAACCAACTTTTACGCGTGCAAACGGATGTGTCGCAATGCACTCCCGCTCACAAACAAATGCAATTCATACTCTTAAGTATAGTTGCCCAGCGAAATTCAGTGAAAATTACGCCATCTACTAGGCAGCAACTGCAAGTATGAAGGGTATAACTATTGTTGTACTAGGCTCCTTTAGGTATTCTATGACGATCTGTAAGATTCTGTTCTAACCGAACTCACAAATTCCAAGATAACCGGATACCATCGATGCAAGAACAATATAACCCGCAAGAGATTGAACAAAAGGTTCAACAACACTGGGATAACAGCGAGACTTTCGTTGTAAGTGAAGACCCAAACAAAGAAAAATTCTACTGTCTTTCTATGTTCCCTTACCCAAGTGGCCGACTGCACATGGGTCACGTGCGTAACTACACCATCGGTGATGTGGTATCTCGTTTCCAACGCCTACAAGGTAAAAACGTAATGCAGCCAATTGGTTGGGATGCATTCGGCCTACCAGCAGAAAACGCAGCGGTTAAAAACAACACAGCGCCTGCACCTTGGACTTACGAAAACATTGAGTACATGAAAAACCAGCTGAAGCTTTTAGGCTTTGGTTACGACTGGAACCGTGAATTCGCAACGTGTACACCTGAGTACTACCGTTGGGAGCAAGAGTTCTTCACTAAGCTTTACGAAAAAGGCCTAGTGTACAAGAAGACGTCTTCTGTGAACTGGTGTCCAAACGACCAAACGGTACTGGCAAACGAGCAAGTAGAAGATGGTTGCTGCTGGCGTTGTGATACTCCAGTAGAACAAAAGAAGATTCCACAGTGGTTTATCAAAATCACTGAGTACGCTCAAGAGCTACTAGATGATCTAGATAACCTTGATGGTTGGCCTGAAATGGTTAAGACCATGCAACGCAACTGGATCGGTCGCTCTGAAGGTGTTGAGCTATCTTTCACTGTTAACGGTGAAGAAGCTCCATTAGAAGTTTACACAACTCGTCCAGATACACTAATGGGTGTTTCTTACGTTGGTATCGCTGCAGGTCACCCTCTTGCAGAGAAAGCATCGAAGAACAACCCTGAGCTTGCTGCATTCGTTGACGAATGTCGCAACACCAAAGTTGCTGAAGCTGAACTGGCAACGATGGAAAAGAAAGGTATGGATACTGGCCTAACGGCTATCCACCCTCTTAACGGCCGTGTTGTTCCTGTTTACGTAGCTAACTTCGTTCTTATGGATTACGGCACAGGTGCGGTAATGGCAGTTCCTGCTCACGATCAACGTGACTACGAATTCGCAACTAAGTACGGCATCGATATCATCCCAGTAATTAAACCTGAAGACGGTTCTGAACTAGACGTATCTGAAGCGGCTTACACAGAGAAAGGTGTACTGTTTGATTCTGGTGAATTCGATGGTCTTGCGTTCCAAGAAGCATTCGATGCAATTGCTGCGAAGCTTGAAGCTGAAGGCAAAGGTAAGAAGACAGTAAACTTCCGTCTACGTGACTGGGGTGTATCTCGTCAACGTTACTGGGGCGCTCCAATCCCAATGGTAACCACTGAAGACGGTGAAGTTCACCCAGTACCAGCAGACCAACTGCCAGTCATTCTTCCTGAAGATGTAGTAATGGATGGCGTAACGAGCCCAATCAAGGCTGACAAGTCTTGGGCTGAAACAACATTCAACGGCGAACCCGCTCTACGTGAGACTGACACGTTCGATACGTTTATGGAGTCTTCTTGGTACTACGCACGTTATTGTTCTCCACAAGCTGATGACATTCTAGATCCAGAGAAAGCAAACTACTGGCTACCAGTTGACCAATACGTTGGTGGTATCGAGCACGCTTGTATGCACCTGCTTTACTCTCGTTTCTTCCATAAGCTTCTACGCGATGCTGGTTACGTGACGTCTGATGAACCGTTCAAGCAACTACTATGTCAAGGCATGGTTCTGGCTGACGCGTTCTATCACGAAAACGAAAAAGGCACTAAAGAGTGGATTGCTCCGACTGACGTAACGGTTGAACGTGACGGTAAAGGTCGCATCGAAAAAGCAGTCGATGATCAAGGCCGTGAAGTTGAACACTCAGGCATGATCAAAATGTCTAAGTCGAAAAACAACGGTATCGACCCACAAGAGATGGTAGACAAGTACGGTGCTGATACAGTACGTCTATTCATGATGTTTGCATCACCTGCAGACATGACGCTTGAATGGCAAGAGTCTGGCGTTGAAGGTGCTAACCGCTTCCTTAAACGTGTTTGGAAATTGGTTCACGCTCACTCTTCTAAAGGTGCCGCTGAATCTGTGGATGCTTCTGCTCTATCTGGCGACCAAAAAGCACTTCGTCGTGATATCCACAAGACTATCGCGAAAGTAACGGACGATATTGGCCGCCGCCAAACGTTCAACACGGCAATCGCTGCAATCATGGAACTGATGAACAAGCTGGCGAAAGCGCCTCAAGAATCTGTACAAGATCGTGCAATCCTTGATGAAGCGCTAAAAGCGGTAGTACGCATGCTTTACCCAATGACTCCACACATCTCTTACGAAATGTGGATTGCACTTGGTGAATCAAACGTAGACTCAGCAACATGGCCAACTTTCGATGAGAAAGCGCTAGTTGAAGACGAGAAGACTATCGTTGTTATGATCAACGGTAAGCTGCGTGCGAAGCTAACTGTGGCAGCTGATGCAACAGAAGAGCAGGTTCGTGAGCTTGGTCTGAACGATGAGAACGCTAAGAAGTTCCTAGATGGCTTAACGATCCGTAAAGTCATCTTCGTACCAGGTAAGCTTCTAAACATCGTTGCTAACTAATTTCGTTAGCACAATGCAATTGCTAAAGAATTAACGAACTTAATTCATCAAAAGCAGTCTGTAGACAGGGTAGCTAATTGCCCTGTCTACTTATTTAAGCGCTTTAGACTTGAGCCTAACCACTCAAACGAACTAAAGCCTTTAAATAAGTATTCTACCTTCATGAGAGCCATCAAATAATGCGCCTGATTTCACTATCTTCATTGAAAGTTACTGTTGTTGTTTTAACCGTCAGCCTATTAAGTGCGTGTGGTTTCCACCTACGTGGTGATTACTCCGTACCAGAAGAACTCAACAAGATCTCCGTAACCAGTTACGACCAATACAGTACGTTTACACGTATGATGAAAGGTCAACTGCGTATGAATGATGTAGAAATTGTGCCACCGGCTGAGAATACACCTAACCTGCATATTATTAGTGAGAGCGTAGGTGAGCGAACTCTGTCTCTATACCAAAACACTCGTGCAGCAGAGAAAGAACTGACATTCCGCGCTTCATACCGCGTAACTGTCCCGGATCTAGGCTCAAAGACGTTCTCAACCAGCGTAACCCGTAGTTACCTAGATAACCCGCTAACTGCACTTGCGAAGTCGGTTGAACGAGACATGATCGAAGATGAGATGCGTAAGTTGGCAACAAGCCAAATCCTTCGTCAGATGGCTCGTCTAAAAGCGAACATTGCAGCTGATAGCATGGACCTAGATGCACTAGAGCACGTTCAAGTGAAAGAACTCGAAAAGCAATACAACATCAAGAATGTTGAGATTGACGACGTTGAAATCGAACCAAGCACAGAACAACAACCAGAGCTCAGCGAATCTGCTCAATAATAGGTTTATTTGATGCGTATTTTTGCTGACCGCTTACCAGAACAGCTTGCTAAACAACTGAGCAACGTTTACCTGATCTTTGGTAATGAGCCACTGCTATTACAAGAAAGCAGAGAAGCGATTCAAAAAGCGGCTAAACAACAAGGTTTCGAGGAACGTCACCGCTTTGCGATTGATAGCAGTCTCGACTGGAATCAAGTCTACGACTGCACTCAAGCACTGAGCCTATTCTCTAGCCGTCAGGTCATCGAGCTTGAGCTGCCAGAGTCAGGCGTCAATGCCGCAATAGCGAAAGAGCTACTCGCAATCTCCGAGCATATCCACAGTGATATCTTGTTAATCTTGGTGGGCACTAAGCTCACCAAAGCTCAAGAAAGCGCTAAGTGGTTTAAGGCTCTTTCGAATCAGGGTCACTGGGTCAGTTGCCTAACGCCAGATGTCAGTCGGTTACCTCAGTTTGTCCAAGCGCGTTGCCGTCAAATCGGTTTAACGCCAGACCCTGAAGCGATTCAAATGCTGGCGCAATGGCATGAGGGTAATCTGTTTGCGCTGACCCAAAGCCTAGAAAAACTGGCTCTCCAATACCCAGATGGCAAGCTCACATTAGTACGCTTAGAAGAATCGCTGAGTCGACACAACCATTTTACTCCATTCCATTGGAGTGATGCGTTATTGGCAGGCAAAGGTAACCGAGCACAACGAATCCTGCGTCAGCTAGAAGCTGAAGGTGTCGAACCCGTCATTTTATTACGTAGCATACAACGTGAGCTTGCTCTGCTGTTAAAGATGCAGCAACAAATGAAACAGATGCCGATTGGCCAGGTTTTCGAGAAACACCGTATCTGGCAATCTAAAAAGCCTCTTTATAACGCCGCGCTAACAAGAGTTTCGATTTCTCAATTACACTCTTTGTTCGCGTTGCTCACTCAAGCTGAATTGATGACAAAAACTCAATATGAGCAGTCGCCTTGGCCACTAATTCATCAGTTAAGCGTAGAGTTTTGTATCCCTTCAGCTTCAATACCATTTCACGCATAAAAGCGTGGTATATTCTAGGGTCGACAGCCCCTAAAAAGCTAAATTCAGATTAAAGGAACACCCCGTGTTACGTGAAGAACTAAAAGATTTTCTTGCAGACAAAGCCGACGACATGAAAGCAGAATCGATTGTGACTATCGATGTAGAAGGCAAATCAAGCGTTACTGATTACATGATTGTTTGTACAGGTACCTCTAAGCGCCATGTTGCTTCTATTGCACAGCATGTTGCTGATGAAATACGTAAAGCAGGTATGCAGCCACTAGGCATGGACGGCCAGCAAGAAGGTGAATGGGTTGTTCTAGATATGGGCACAAGCATGCTTCACGTTATGCAAGAAGAACACCGTGAACTGTACCAACTAGAAAAACTTTGGGGCTAAGCTTTGAAGATCCAGTTAATCGCAGTTGGCACAAAAATGCCAAAGTGGGTTGAAGAAGGCTTTAAAGAATATAAACGCCGCTTCCCTCATGATATGCCATTAGAGCTCATTGAAATTACTGCGGGAAAGCGCGGTAAAAATGCGGATATTGCACGCATTCTTCAAAAAGAAGGCGAAGCGATGTTGGCAGCGGTTCCAAAAGGCAACCGCATTGTCACGCTTGATATCCCAGGTAAAAAGTGGGACACACCTCAACTTGCTGAGCAATTGGAAAGTTGGAAGTTGGATGGACGCGACGTTTCTATCCTTATCGGCGGGCCTGAAGGATTAGCACCTGCATGTAAAGCGGCTGCAGACCAAAGTTGGTCTCTGTCTGCGCTTACTCTCCCTCACCCATTAGTACGCGTTATCATGGCTGAAAGCTTGTATCGAGCTTGGAGCATCACTGCTAACCACCCTTATCATCGAGAATAAGCGTTAATGTTACGTAAACGTAGCCAAATCCGTGATTACAAAGCAGAAGCACGACTATTTACTAATCGTGCTTTTGTTGCGTTTGCGGGGATCATAGTCATGATATCGATGTTGGTTGTTAATCTGTACAACATTCAGGTCAATCAATATCAAGACTATAAAACCCGCTCTAACGATAACCGTATCAAGGTCGTTCCAATCGCCCCCAACCGTGGTTTGATTTATGATCGTAATGGTGTGCTTCTTGCCGAAAATCGCCCGGTTTTCAACCTAGAAATCACACCAGAAAAAATCAAAGATATGGATGACACGCTCGTCCGTCTACAAGAATTAATCGAGATCCCGCCAGAGCGCATTGAACTATTTGATCGTGATCGTCGCAATTCACGACGCTTCAAGTCAGTACCTATTCTGAATCAGCTTACCGAAGAACAAGTTGCGATCTTCTCTGTAAATCAACATAAGTTCCCAGGCGTTGAAGTTACAGGTACGCTAAAACGTTTCTACCCTTATGGTGATGTGTTAACTCACGTGATTGGCTACGTATCGCGCATCAATGACCGTGATATGCAGCGCCTGGTTCGCGAAGAGAAAGACGCCAATTACCAAGCCACTCGCGACATCGGTAAACTTGGTATTGAGCGCTACTACGAAGACATGCTTCACGGTACCGCTGGCTATCAAGAAGTCGAAGTTAACAGCCGTGGACGAGTGATCCGTACTCTAAAATTTGTACCGTCGGTTCCGGGTAAAGATATCGTGCTCAACTTGGATATCAAGCTACAACTATACGTACATAAGTTACTGGATGGCCGCCGTGGCTCAGCTATCGTTCTCGACCCGAAAGACAATGGCGTGTTAGCCATGGTATCTAGCCCAAGCTACGACCCAAATGCATTCGTACATGGTATTTCGTCTAAAGGTTATAACGCCCTGCTTCAAGACAAAGACCGCCCTTTGGTTAACCGTGCCACGCTAGGGATTTACCCACCAGCATCGACGATCAAACCCTTCATTGCTGTTGCTGCTCTGCAAGAAGGTGTTATTACACCAAACACTACGCGCAATGACCCAGGCTATTGGAAGATACCAAACTCAAAAACGAGACCATTCCGTGACTGGTTGCGTTGGGGACACGGTGTCGTGGATATAGAAAAAGCGATTGAAGAGTCGGTGGATACCTTCTTTTACCAAATTGCTTATGATCTCGGCATTGATCGCATATCCAAATGGATGATGATGTTCGGCTTTGGTGATTATACTGGCATCGATATCTACGAAGAAAGCAAAGCCAATATGCCAACTCGTGATTGGAAGATGGCAAGACACCGTGTGCCTTGGTACCAAGGTGACACCATCCCAGTTGGTATTGGCCAAGGCTACTGGACTGCAACACCCATGCAGATTGCAAAAGCCACATCAGTTTTGGTCAATGAAGGTGAAGTAACCGCACCTCACCTACTTCGTTCAACCATTGATAACGGTCGTCCATTCGATGAACAAATCATGTCGGACATTGAAACTTACCCACCGCTAACCGGGGTTAAGAAGAAGTATTGGGATATCGCTCAGGAAGGTATGAGGCTGGCTAACCACGGTAAGAAAGGTACGGCAAGACGTTCATTCCAGAAGATGTCTTACCAAACCGCTGGTAAATCGGGTACCGCACAGGTATTCGGCTTAAAAGAAGATGAAGAGTACAACGCGGATGAAATCGCAGAGCACTTACGCGATCACGCCCTCTTTACGGGTTACGCGCCTTTTGAAGATCCTGAAGCCGTCGTGACTATCGTTCTAGAGAACGCAGGTGGCGGTTCTTCTAACGGCGGCCCAGTAGTAAGAAGGATTTTAGACCATATTATCCTTGCAGAAGATTATCAAAGTGAGCCAATTAAATAATGAAACTTGATCCTTCAACTGGACGAAATAGAGCCCTATTCGAAAGGCTGCATATCGACCTGCCGCTTTTGCTTGGCATTCTGGTTTTAATGGGCTTTGCCCTGCTGATCATGTACAGCGCAAGCGGACAAAGCCTTGCGATGATGGACCGCCAGGCGATGCGCATGGCTCTGTCTTTAGGTGTGATGATCTTCCTAGCGCAAATCTCACCTCGTACTTATGAAACCTTGGCACCACTGCTATTTGTAGGTGGTGTCATCTTGCTATTGGGCGTGTTGTTCTTTGGTGAAGCCTCTAAAGGCGCCCAGCGTTGGTTAAACTTCGGCTTTGTTCGATTCCAACCGTCAGAGCTATTAAAGCTCGCGGTGCCTTTGATGCTGGCACGATTTATCGGTAAGCGCTCACTTCCACCAACATTCCAAACATTAGCGATCTCGCTAGTGATGGTGTTTGTACCGACGATTCTAATCGCAAAGCAGCCTGACCTAGGTACATCTATCCTTATCGCCGCATCAGGTATCTTCGTGATATTCCTGGCAGGAATCAGTTGGAAAATCATTGCTAGCGCCGCAATCGCGTTAGGGGCATTTATTCCAATCTTATGGTTCTTCTTGATGCGTGAATATCAAAAGGTACGTGTAAGAACCCTCTTTGATCCTGAATCAGATCCATTAGGTGCGGGTTACCACATCATTCAAAGTAAGATTGCGATAGGCTCTGGTGGTATTTCAGGAAAAGGTTGGCTGCAAGGCACTCAATCTCAACTAGAGTTTATTCCAGAGCGTCATACCGACTTCATTTTTGCGGTCATTGCCGAAGAGTGGGGCATGATTGGTATATTGTTCTTGCTTGCTATCTACTTGTTCATTATTGGACGTGGCTTAGTGCTTGCGAGCCAAGCTCAAACCGCATTCGGTCGAATGATGGGCGGAAGTATTGTACTGAGCTTCTTCGTTTATATTTTTGTAAACATTGGCATGGTAAGTGGCATTCTACCTGTAGTTGGTGTTCCTCTTCCTCTAGTCAGTTATGGCGGTACTTCAATGGTTACCCTTATGGCTGGTTTTGGTATTTTAATGTCGATACATACACACAGAAAAGCATTCTCAAAGGCGACCTAATCGATGTCTATTACAACGTTTCAAAAAAAAGCATCCTTGGTTGAAGAGCTGCCAATCAAAAAAATAGTCTCTATCTTGGGGCTAGCGATTTTAATCAATGGTTGTTCTTCAAAGCAGCCAACAGGCCGCTACGATATTGATTCAGATATTGCACCAGACGCACCGATTTCGGTAGAGCATTTAGAAGATGCTCACCCTCAGTATGAACCTTATAGTTTAGGTGGTAATACGGATTACACTCTGCGTGGCGAAGACTACAAGATCGTAAAAAAGACCGAAGGGTTTACTGAGAAAGGCAAGGCCTCTTGGTACGGTAAGAAATTTCATGGTCACTTAACGTCTAACGGCGAGATCTACGACATGTATTCGATGTCAGCAGCTCACAAAACATTGCCAATTCCAAGCTATGTAAAAGTGACGAATACCGACAATAACAAAACCACTATTGTTCGTATCAATGACCGTGGCCCATTCCATGAAGGCCGAATCATTGACCTTAGTTATGCGGCAGCTTATAAGCTCGATGTACTGAGAACCGGCACGGCAAATGTTGAGATTGAAGTCATTACTGTGGCTATGCCAACCGACGCAAATAAAAAGGCTGCTTTACCGCAATTTATTATTCAAGTCGCAACATCTCCACATGAAGATAGAACAGAGAAGTTAGCGAAAGATCTAGCCGAAAAGCTAGAAGTAGCAACGTTCTTGCAGCCAAATGATGACAACTACCGTCTGATGATTGGGCCATTTCATGACTATGCTCTGACTCAAGAGAAATTAGAACAAGTTAAGCTAATGGGTTACCCGTCAGCTTATATAAAAAAACACACCCTAACTCGCTAATTAATCTAACAGTTACTTCTGGTAATCAGCGCTCTGGTGTGACAGAGTGATTCTGTTAATATATGAATAGTTCACCAAATAATTGCATTCAAAATGATTAAATCTAATAAACTTGTTAAATCGATTTTTGCTACTTCTGTTGCTCTTTCTGCAACGATAGCTACATCGTCATTCGCCGCTCCTATTGTTGTTCCTGATGCTCCTCAAATCGCCGCTAAAGGTTTTGTTCTGATGGATTACCATTCAGGCAAAGTACTAGCAGAGAAAGAGATGAATACTCAGCTTTCTCCAGCAAGTTTAACCAAGATGATGACGAGCTACGTGATCGGCCAAGAGCTCGACCGTGGCAACATCAACCTAAACGACGATGTTGTAATCAGTGAAAATGCTTGGGCTAAAAACTTCCCAGATTCATCTAAGATGTTCGTTGAAGTGGGCACTACGGTTAAAGTTGAAGAATTAAACCGCGGTATCATTGTTCAGTCAGGTAACGATGCTTGTGTTGCCATGGCTGAACACATCGCCGGCTCTGAAGATGCATTCGTTGACCTAATGAACGCATGGGCAAGCTCTATCGGTATGAAAGACACGCACTTCGCTAACGTGCACGGTCTAGACAACCCGAACCTCTACTCAACGCCTTACGATATGGCGCTACTTGGTCAGGCGCTGATTCGTGACGTTCCTGATGAGTACCGTATCTACTCGCAGAAAAAATTCACTTACAACGGCATCACCCAATACAACCGTAACGGTCTGTTA
This sequence comes from Vibrio sp. 10N.261.52.C11, assembly GCF_041471405.1. NCBI lineage: Bacteria > Pseudomonadati > Pseudomonadota > Gammaproteobacteria > Vibrionales > Vibrionaceae > Vibrio > Vibrio sp. 10N.261.52.C11. Next base: position 164,065 of record NZ_JBFROI010000036.1, on the reverse strand, counting down.
TGGGATAAGAGCATGAACGTTGATGGCATCAAAACGGGCCACACAAGCAATGCAGGTTACAGCCTAGTAAGCTCAGCGACCGAAGGCAAAATGCGCCTAGTTGCTGTAGTTATGGGCACCAAGAACGCTAATGCTCGTAAAACAGAAAGCAAAAAACTGCTTAGCTACGGCTTCCGTTTCTTCGAAACAGTGGCGCCACATACAGCGGGTGAAACCTTCGTAGAAGAGAAGATCTGGATGGGTAGCAAAGACACAGTTGCGCTAGGTGTCGATGAAGATACTTTCGTAACTCTACCTCGTGGCCAAGCTAAGAACCTAAAAGCAAGCTTCGTACTTGAGAAAGAGCTAGAAGCGCCAATCAGCAAAGGCGATGTAGTTGGTAAACTATTCTACCAAGTCGACGGTGAAGACGTTGCTGAATACCCACTACTAGCACTTGAAGATGTAGACCAAGGCAGCCTATTCAGCCGCCTATGGGACTACCTAGTTCTTCTGTTCAAGGGGTTATTCTAAACCAGCCAAAGGTTTGTTCTAAGTAAAACCTAAGCTTGTTGTATAGCTAACCTAATGAGTAAGTTCATGATTTACTCATTAGTGAACCAAAAGCCGCCATGTGCGGCTTTTGTTGATCTTGAGTTCAGTGATATTTACACGTAATATTCCGCCTTATTACTCGTGTCTGTTGACCGAACACGCTTTTTATCGACATTTCGCCAATTTGCGAGAGTCTAGCCTTTTGGAGCTAATCATGAACATCAATTCTGATGCAAAACTAAAAGATCTCTTAGAGTTCCCTTGTTCATTTACTTACAAAGTAATGGGCCACGCTAAGCCAGAACTAACTGAGCTAGTGCTAGAAGTGATCCAGCGCCATGCTCCTGGTGACTACAGCCCAACACTAAAACCAAGTGCGAAAGGTAACTACCACTCTGTTTCTATCAATATTACTGCGACTTCAATCGAGCAAGTAGAAACTCTTTATAAAGAACTGGGCGAGATCGAAATCGTTCGTATGGTTCTGTAATCTCCGATTACACATGAAAAACAGCGGCTTATTGCCGCTGTTTTTGTTTAAAGCCCCCTAACGAGTTCAAATTCATTCAACTTAATTTTCAATAAATACAAAGAAAGTTGAAAAACCTTGCAGTCCGTCTGTAGTTAGAATCATGTTTCGCGTTTATAATGCGTTCACTTTATTAATCCTTGAGGGAGTGCAGCTTTGCAAAATAAGCTAATCGTAAAAAAATTAGGCCGTCAGGATTACGAACCTGTATGGAAAGCCATGCATAAGTTCACAGACGAACGCACGGAAGAAGACGTAGACCAAATTTGGTTGGTTGAACACAACCCTGTCTTCACTCAAGGACAAGCAGGCAAAGCTGAGCATGTATTAAATGCCGGTGATATCCCTGTGATACAAAGCGATCGCGGTGGCCAAGTGACTTACCACGGCCCAGGCCAATTAGTTGCTTACTTTCTGATTAACATCCGCCGCAAGAAATTCGGAGTACGTGATTTGGTTACTCATATCGAGAACCTCGTAATCAATACTCTGAAAGCTTACAATATAGATTCAGCTGCCCGACCTGACGCTCCTGGTGTTTATGTCGATGGCAAGAAAATCTGTTCACTTGGATTACGTATTCGACGTGGCTGCTCGTTCCACGGGTTAGCACTCAACGTCGATATGGACCTGTCTCCATTCCTACGCATTAACCCATGTGGTTACCAAGGTATGGAAATGGCGCAGGTCAGCCAACTTGGCGGACCAAGTGAACTAGAAGACGTTGAGCAACAGTTAATACAAGAGCTCGTAGATCTACTCGGCTATGACCAAGTAGACATTCAAGCCACCAGTAACATTACAGCAGAAGCATAAAATCATGAGCAAACCAATCCAAATGGAAAAAGGCGTTAAATATCGTGACGCTGACAAAATGGCATTAATTCCCGTAAAGAATATGCCTGCTGAACAGAAAGAAGTTCTACGTAAGCCTGAATGGATGAAGATTAAACTTCCATCAGACAGCCATCGTATTCAAGAAATCAAATCAGCAATGCGCAAAAACAACCTGCACTCAGTTTGTGAAGAAGCGTCTTGCCCTAACCTAGCCGAGTGTTTCAACCACGGTACGGCAACGTTTATGATTCTTGGCGCTATCTGTACTCGTCGCTGCCCGTTCTGTGATGTTGCCCATGGTCGTCCTGTTGCTCCTGAAGCAGAAGAGCCGAAGAAACTGGCTAAGACGATTAAAGACATGAAACTGAAGTACGTAGTAATCACTTCAGTTGACCGTGATGACTTGCGTGACGGCGGTGCTCAGCACTTTGCTGACTGTAACCGTGAGATTCGCGAACTAAACCCAAATATTCGTATCGAAACACTGGTTCCAGACTTCCGTGGTCGTATGGATGTTGCGCTTGATCTAATGAAAGACAACCCGCCAGATGTTTTCAACCACAACCTAGAGACAGCGCCACGTCTATACCGTAAAGCGCGTCCAGGTGCGAACTACAAGTGGTCTCTTGATCTACTGAAGAAATTCAAAGAGCAGCACCCTGATATCCCAACAAAATCAGGTGTGATGATGGGTCTTGGCGAGACAAAAGAAGAGATCGTTCAAGTACTGAAAGACCTTCGCGAACATGGTGTGACTATGCTGACACTAGGTCAATACCTAGCACCAAGCCGTCACCACTTACCAGTAGAACGCTACGTGCCGCCTTCTGAGTTCGATGAGCTGAAAGAGATTGCTCTAGAGCTAGGCTTTACTCACGCAGCGTGTGGCCCGTTTGTACGTTCTTCTTACCATGCGGACTTGCAAGCTCAAGGTATGGAAATTAAGTAATCACGATTGCTTAACGAACAATGCAAAGGCGCTGAATATTATGTTCAGCGCCTTTTTTCTATCTTGTTCGTGCCGCTATAGCTTTATATTTCGTGCCACTAAGCTTTATATAAAAACAACAAAGCCACTCTTTATGAGTGGCTTTGTGCTTAATATTTCAAGTTCAGAGGAGGTAATTTCAAAAAGCCCAGATAGGGTTCTGCATTAACCGAAAGATGCCCAGATAACCGTTGCTACCAAAATTGGGCACACAAACTTCACATACATTGGCCAAACCTTACCAAACCAACCAAGTTGAAAATCAGGACTGCCTTGTTCAAGCTCTTTCACTTTTGAAGCTCGGCTCCATACCCAACCACCAAACACACAGAACATCAGTGCAGCGACTGGTTGAAGATACTGAGTTGCAATCATCGCTACCATGCCAAACATCGCAGCAAAGTTGTAAACAATCACCACACTAAACAGCGCGATAGCACCACCAATCACCCAGCTTGTTGGCGTTCGTCTAGTATTGAAACGCTCACTCACTAGCGCAACCGGGCCTTCAAGCATCGAAATCGAAGAAGTCAGTGCAGCAATCGTTAGTAGTAAAAAGAACACAATCGCAAAGATCTGTCCAAGCACACCTAAACTATCAAACATCAACGGCAAAACCGTGAATACTAGAGTGTCAGAGCTTAATAGTGAGCCGTCTTCAGCGTAGATTTGAACGCCTTTTTGCATCGCAACAAACATTGCTGGCATCACCACTAATCCAGCAATAAAAGCGACAGCAGTATCCACCAGAGTTACGTTCATCGCCATTTTTGGTAGGTTCTCTTTCTTGCTTAAGTAAGAGCCATAAACCAACATCGAGCAACCGCCAATAGTGAGTGAGAAGAACCCCTGTCCCATTGCCGCCAGAATCAGTTTTCTATCCCACACTTTCTCAAAGTCTGGAATAAGGTAATGTTTTAGGCCTTCCATCGCGCCAGATTGCGTCATGATGTAAACAAACAATAAGCCAAATAAAACAAACAGCGCAGGCATCAAACGAGTCGACCATTTCTCGATGCCTTGCTTAACACCGCCCTGCACAATCAAGATAGTCAGTACATAGAACGCGACGGTACCAAATACGTTGCGCTCAACACTGAAGCCCTTAAACCAATCAGCAATCGCTTCTAGGCCGATAAGATCCGCGACCGCACCAATTAGGAAACAGATCAACCAGCCACCAACAATACTGTAAAACGCCAACACTGCGCTTGGTACACTCAGTCCAACCCAACCGACAAACTCACCGACTTTCTTACCCAAAGGGTTTGTCGTCAAAGATCGCATGCTATCAACTGGGTTTGCTTGGCCGTGACGGCCTATAGCCATCTCAACCACCAACATAGGGAAAGCAACCACGAAGATCATGATCAAATAGACTAAAAGGAAAGCGCCACCACCGTTGCTAGCAACTTGAGTCGGGAAACCCCAAATATTACCCAAGCCAACCGCTGCACCAGCCGCTGCTAAAATAAAACCTAAACGAGAGCTAAAGTGCTCTCTTGAAGAGGAAGATTGTTGGTCCATATCGCCCGCATTAAAAATCAGTGAACTAGTTGAGAAGTACAGTAATAAAAAGCAATGATAGGCACAACCAATAAATGAACAATTCTCTGATTTTTACAATCAATGCGCTATTTAGAACAACAAAATTAACAAAAAACCAGTCTTATCGTTCAATTATAAGCAACAAAGCGAAGCAGTAGGCTTAAGAAGGAAATGGATTGAATTGAGATAAATACTCGCCGTGTGGTTCCATTTATACAAACAAAAAGAGCACCGACCGGTGCTCTTACTATTCATCACTAGACTCGAATTAAATTGTGAAGACTTGGTAATCTTTTAAGTTCGGAATGATTTCATGCAGTTCTTGCTCTTGTTCTGCCATCTCATCAAGTGAATCACAGAACTCATTCGCTTCCTCCTGTACTTGTTGAGAGTGTTCTTTCATTCGCTCTTCAACTTTCAGCTTTAATTCAGCCATACTGTCAGCCAGTTCAGTCAGGTTTAGGCCACCGTCTTGTTTCATTTTTTCTGACATCGCATTAAAAGCGCTAGAGATAAATTCTTGGTTAAAGATTTCTTTCGCCTTCTCGAAATCTTCAGACCAGCCATTGGCCATCGAATCAAAGCTTTCTGCAGGCAACACTAATTCGCCATCTTTGTAATAACGCGCTTCCAGTTCTGCAAAGTAGGTTTTCATTGATTCTTTTACATTATCAAATGACTCAGGTGAATCCAGGCTAGCCGCGATATCATCAATCACGTCATTGGCTAACGCTAAGCTATCGTTGGCCATTTGTTTCGCTCGAGGTAAGTACTCACTCATGTTTTCGCGATATTTCTCAATCGCCGCTTGTTGGTCGGCATCAAGCTCAACCTTCTCACCATGAATATAGAGGTCGTTGTTATCATCAAAAACGGCCGTATCACCATTCACTTGATGGATTTCGACTTTTTGGTCATCAATTCGTAGTTCATTCTTCAAATCAACTCGACATTGAGCCGCAAATGTTGGCAGGCTCACAACAGAGATCGCCGCTGTTAGTGATGCAATTAATACATTGTTTTTCATAACATCCTCTCATCAATCTGACAGATTACTATACCCTTGGTATATGCTCCTTTGTCAGAGAAACGTTTTATATCTATTAGTCAGTTAGTTAGTCGATAGAGATAACTTCGTAGCAAAACTGTTTATCTGCGACCTTAAACTCAATCTCATCACCAACTTCTTTACCCATTAGAGCCTGGCCAAAAGGTGCATTTGCCGTCACGATGGCAATCTCATTCTCATTCCACGTGACAGAAAGTCCGCCGACTCTCGGCCCCATAAAAAAGTGTTTATATTGATCATGCTCGTCAATGACCACAACGTAACTGCTCACCGTAACCTTCTCACTATCACGCAACACTAAGTTACGATAACACTGAATATCGTCTTCACACTCTTGTACCCTCACCGCTTGACCATGGGCGAGATACGAAGCTTCTAATGCCAATGTATCGTACTTATGTTCAGGCACTGTCTCTTCATCTGTCGCAGCATCAATAGCGCGTTGAGTAGCAGATTGTGCGATACGTAATCGGGATTCAAGTTGCTCTATGATTATTTGGCGAAGCTCAGACTTATTCATACTATTGGGGTGCTTTTCTATAGGAGCTACAGAATAGAATTAGGTACAATCAGGTGCAAGACATTTGATTCATCAAGCGACGCTATCATGAATGGGCGCCCGCTTTAGCATCAATACGACACTTAATAACTCAGGTAGAACATAAATGATTGAGCAGAAGCTAAAACAAGTATTCGGATTCGACTCACTGCGCAATGGGCAAAAGCAAGTCATTGATAACGTTCTATCTGGTCACTCGACTGCCGCGATATTCCCGACAGGCTCAGGTAAATCGCTGTGCTATCAATTACCAGCATTAGAGTTACCGCACTTAACCTTGGTGATATCGCCACTGTTAGCCTTGATGAAAGACCAACTCGCTTTCCTGCACAGTAAAGGCATTAGCGCAGCGGCAATCGAATCAAGCCAAGACCGACAAACCACACAACAGGTTATGCAGTCAGTGCGTAACGGTGACACCAAGATCCTCATGATCTCCGTCGAGCGCTTGAAGAACGAACGCTTTCGTCAGTTTATCTCCCAAGTGTCGATCTCACTGCTTGTGGTCGATGAAGCGCACTGTATTTCAGAATGGGGACACAACTTCAGACCCGACTACCTGAAGCTTCCTCAATACCAAAAACAGCTCAATATTCCTCAGGTTCTACTACTGACAGCCACTGCGACTACAGCGGTTATCCAAGATATGAAGTCAAAGTTTGAAATTGATGAGGAGCGCGTTGTGGTTACGGGTTTCTATCGTCAAAATCTCGATCTGTCGATTCAACCTTGTGAACAAACCAGTAAGCTAGAAACCTTGTGCAATGTGGTTAACCAAGCTTCTCTCGCTCCGACTATTGTTTATGTCACCCTTCAACAAACGGCAGAGATGGTGGCTCAGCAGCTTCGCAATGCTGGCGTTAATGCAGTGGCTTACCATGCGGGTCTTAAGCCTGAAAATAGAGATGCTATTCAACACCAATTCATGAATGATGACGTGAGCTGTATCGTCGCAACTATCGCGTTTGGTATGGGCGTGGATAAGTCCAACATTCGCCGAGTGATTCACTTTGACTTACCAAAATCGATCGAAAACTACTCACAAGAGATCGGCAGAGCTGGTCGAGATGGGCAAGCGTCTGAATGTATTTTACTGGCTAACAAACACGGTTTAAGCACACTCGAGAACTTCGTTTTTGGTGATACGCCAGACAACATATCGATCCAAGCGGTATTAAAAGAGATCTACGAAAATCAAAACATTGGCGCTTCTGGCTCGAATCAATGGGAGATCATGCTTAATCAACTATCACGTGAATCCAACATTCGTCAGTTACCGCTAAAAACACTACTGGTGTATCTCGAAATTGAAGGTGTGATTGAGCCCAAGTACAGCTACTTCGCAGACTACAAATTTAAGTTCATTCGTCCGAAACAGCAGATCACAGAGCAATTTCAAAGTGAACGTCGTCAATTTGTCGAAGCGATTTTCCAATGCTCTCCTCAAGCAAGAGTGTGGTGCCAAGTCGACTTCGATGCGCTTTGGACACACTTCCAAGCCGATCGTCAGCGTGTGATTGCGGCTATCGACTACTTCAATGAACAAGGTTGGATTGAACTAGAAAGCAAGCAGATCACCGATGTCTACGCGATCCACAATACTTCTGAAGATATGATGCAACTGTCAGAGCGTCTAACTGAGTTGTTTAAAGCAAAAGAAAACAGCGAGATAAACCGCCTTAACCAAATGCTGAATTTCTTTGAGGCGGATACTTGCCTAAGCTCACGCCTTGCGAGTTATTTTGCCGATGATAAAGCACCAACAAACTGCGGTCACTGCTCTGTATGTCGAGGAGAAGTGGCAATCTTACCAACCGTTGATGTTGAACCTATCGATGATGAGACGGTGATGACATGGATACATGAGTTTATTTCGGCTAGCCAACAACTGATTACCGACGAGGCAATTACTCGCTTCTTATGTGGAATCGCCACCCCGCTTTCAACCAAACTCAAAGCCAGTAAAATGGTCGGTTACGGCAAGCTAGAGCAGCAACCATTCAGTGATACCTTAGCGCGAGTGAAGCAGCTTCCTAGGTAACTCTTACCTATAAAAAAACCGACTAGGCTTTGAGGCTTAGTCGGTATTCATCTCACTCATTATCTTTAAAAGAAGCTCAGCTGACGCATCTGATCTTTAGGTTGTAGCATCACACTTAGGCCAAGCAGGCGTATCTCTCGTCCTTGCTGCCTTTTCAGTATTTCACTAAGCAGCTCTTTGAAGTGTTCACGATCGAGAGAGGCGTGGATGTGCTCAATCGTGGTTTGTTGAAAATCGGCGAACTTGAGCTTAATGCCCTGCTTGATGATCGCTTTGCTTGGACTAGCCTTTTCTAAGCGAGTCTCGAGTTCAGGAAATAGCTTATCTTCGATTACCTGCCAACATTCTGCGTAGCTTGAAATGTTTTGGGTAAAGGTGCGCTCTACACCTACCGATTTTCGCTCGCGCTCGATGATAACTTCTCGATCATCAATGCCGTGGCTACGCTTCCAAAGTGATGCACCTTGGCGGCCAAACCTCAGTAGTAAGTCTCGATAGTCAGATTCTTTAATGTCCTTACAAGTAAAGAAACCCGATTGATGCAGCTTCTCAATACTCACCTTACCAACACCGGGAATCTTTTCGAGTGGTAATTCGTCAATAACAGCTTGTACGTCTTGAGGCGGAATAACAAACTGACCATTGGGCTTGTTCAGATCTGAAGCCACTTTCGCCAAGAACTTTATTGGGGCAATGCCAGCAGAAGCCGTCAGGTTGAGTTCATTCCAAATATCACGACGAATCGACTCCGCAATCAATGTTGCTGAACCAAGACACTGCTTCGAATCCGTAACATCAAGAAAGGCTTCATCCAAAGACAGAGGTTCAATGATGGATGTATATCGAGAAAATATCTCACGAATCTTTTTAGAGGTCTCTACATAGACCGGCATCCTTCCTGGAACAACTAGCAAACCAGGGCACAGTTGTAGAGCTTTAGCTGTCGGCATTGCAGAACGAACACCAAACTTTCGCGCTTCGTAATTACACGTACTCAAAACACCGCGCTGTTTTTCATGACCACCCACTGCGAGCGGTCGATTGCGATAAGACGGGTTATCTCGCATTTCTACAGCTGCGTAAAAACAATCCATATCAACATGGATTATTTTTCTCACTTTCTCTTGGTCCGCACTACGCATCTAGAAATAACTCAACCTTACAACTGTATCTATGAACAGTATAATCAATTATTCTCAAATTTAAAATGATATAGAGTCCAGCTCAACAGGTTTCACTTCATTCGCCGCCCACTATTCTGATAGTATTGTTAGGAGTATTTAGTCTATAAGTAGGGATAGCTTTTGAGTGAAAAAATACTAGTGGTAGAGGATAGTCGCGCATTCAGAAACTATCTTTACCAACAATTTAAGAACGATGGCTATGAAGTTGCGTTGGCGGAATCTGTAGAAGAAGCCAAAGCGATCTTAGAGCAAGAAACGGATTTCTTGTGTGCAGTCCTCGACTACTGTTTACCTGACGGCCAAGACGGCGAGATCATTGATCTCGTCTTAGGCTATCAACAGAAAATCATTGTCCTGACCGGGATGTTCGACAATCAACTGCGAGAGCAAGTCCTAGCCAAAGGCGTTATCGATTACATACTTAAAGACAGTATGTCATCAGTAAGCTACCTACTTCCCCTGGTTCAAAGAATTTCGAATAATCGCCATCACAAAGCATTGGTTGTCGATGATTCAGCGGTCGTTCGCCGTTACATAGCTCAACTTCTAGAACACCAATATATCCAAACTATCCAAGCCGAAGATGGCGAACAAGCATTAAAGCTCCTTCATAACGATCCCGATATTACGTTCGTTGTTACAGACCATGATATGCCGAAGAAAGACGGTATAGCGATGATCCGTGAGATACGACGCGATCACGACAGAAACCAGTTGGCTATTCTAGGGTTATCAGGCAGCGATGATCGCACCATGACAGCTCGATTCCTTAAAGCGGGGGCTAACGACTTCCTTTACAAGCCTTTTAACCAAGAAGAATTTTTTTGCCGTATCCATCAACTGCTTGATATGAAAGAAGCGGCCAACGAGCTATTTCGACATGCCAACGAGGATGCTCTTACTGGCTTATGGAACCGTCGTTACCTGTTCAATCAAACATGTAAAGGTTGTGAGCAGCGCAGTATAGCCATGATGGATATCGACTTCTTCAAGAAAGTGAACGACACCTACGGTCACGATGGTGGTGATGCAGTCCTCGTGGAAGTCGGCAAGATCATCAAAGACCATTTTAAAGATGATGTTGCTGTACGCTTCGGTGGCGAAGAATTTTGTATTCAGTCGTGTGGTTCGTTTGAGAGCTTTGTTGACAACTTAGAGTCCATGAGAGAAGCCATTGAAAGCCATGTTGTTGAGCATGACTCTCAAAGAATCAAGGTCAGTATCAGTATCGGCGTAACCGATTTAGACGCGAAGCTAGATGAGCAGATCAAAGCCGCTGATGAGCTTCTTTATACGGCAAAAGAGCAAGGTAGAAACCAACTAGTGTTTGCGCGTAACAGCATGCAAATCGAACAATAGTCATTCGCCTCTGTTTCCATTTTTGGTATACCAAGATTAATTGCTAGACCTCAAAACTAAAAAAGCTCAAGACGATAATCTTGAGCTTTTCAATTTGAGGGCATAGATAACTCTATCCCCTATGACTGTCACCAATTAAGCGATACGGTCTTTACTCCAAGCCGCTTCTTTTTGTTGACGCTCAGCCAGCTTCTCTTCACGGTAAGCTTCACGTGCTTCACGCTTCTTACGCGCGTCACAAGGTTCAGGGCAGTTACATACTTTATCAATACCAACAGCACCCAAACCGCCACAGCTACCTTTCACAACTTTCTTTTGGATAATGTAGCCAATTGACATCGCTGCGATTACTGCAAGAAAAACACCAAATGTAATCAGAAATGTATTCATAATTATCTCGCTTACCTTATTTACCTAAGTATGGCTTAAATGCTTCAGAAGCAATTTCTTTAAAGCCATCTGCTGTTTTTACCACCATGAACACTGGGATGTTATGTTGGTTTGCGACTTCCATTCCTTTTTCCTCACCTAAGACCATAAGGCCCGTAGATAAGCCGTCTGCAGTCATTGAAGACGGGTTTAAAACAGTCACAGAAACCACTTTATGGTGAAGAGGCTTTCCTGTTTCAGGGTTGATGATGTGTGAGTAACGAACACCATCACGTTCAAAATAGTTACGGTAATCACCAGAGGTTGCGATAGCCATATCACCCGGCTCGATGATCTCTTGGATATTACGCTCATCAACGCTTGGTTTCTCAATCGCGATACGCCAGCCCACGTTCTCACGGTTTAAACCTTTCAGACGAATTTCGCCACCGACTTCAACCATGTAGTTGTGAATACCGATAGAATCAAGGTAGTCAGCGACGACGTCAACACCCCAACCTTTTGCAATCGTGGATAGATCGACATACAGGTTAGGTAGGTCTTTCTTCAACATGTTGCCTTCAACACTAAGATGATGGATACCAATCTTAGCCTTGCGAGCCGCCAGCTCTTCATCTGATGGCACAACTTCAGGACGAGCTTCAGGACCAAAACCCCATAAGTTAACTAACGGACCAACCGTTACATCCAGAGCTCCTTCAGTAAGACCGTTCAAACGAATCGCTTCTTTCACAACCGTCGCTGTTTGCTCAGATACTTCGAACGCATCCGCACCTTTATGCTGGTTGAAACGGCTTAATTCGGAATCTTCACGGTAAGTCGACATCTGGTCGTTTACTTCTTCAAGTAGACGATCGATCTCTGTATGAACTTCATTAGACTCAGGAAATTCATCACCATTGATGTATTTAATATTGTAACTCGTGCCCATCGTTGGGCCACTCAAATGCACTTGCTCTCTTGACTGCTCACAGCCCGCAAGAAAAATCAAAGAAGTTAATGCAACAAGCCAAATTCTCACTTGCTTACTCCTGTCTAATGTTGAGGATTTATATAAGGAAAAATAAGAGTAAAAAATAGGTATTTTGAATGCCTTACTCTTTCTTATATAAGCCAGTATGTTGTCAAAAGCTGTCTTAGAAAAACAAATGGCTGACTCGTAGGAGTCAGCCATAATATCAATCACTTAAGTGGATTAACCACCGAAGTCATCTAGTAGGATGTTTTCATCTTCTACACCAAGATCTTTCAGCATGCCGATAACAGCAGCGTTCATCATCGGTGGACCACACATGTAGTACTCACAATCTTCAGGAGCTTCGTGATCCTTCAGGTAGTTTTCGTACAGTACATTGTGGATGAAACCAGTGTAACCGTCCCAGTTGTCCTCTGGTTGAGGATCAGACAGTGCACAGTGCCACACGAAGTTTTCGTTTGCAGCCGCTAGGCCATCGAAATCTTCAATGTAGAACATCTCACGCTTAGAACGTGCGCCATACCAGTAAGACATCTTACGAGTAGACTTAAGACGCTTAAGTTGGTCGAAGATATGAGAACGCATAGGCGCCATACCTGCACCACCACCGATGAATACCATTTCATTGTCTGTGTCTTTAGCAAAGAACTCACCAAATGGACCAGAAATAGTACATTTGTCGCCTTCTTTAAGAGACCAGATGTATGAAGACATCACACCAGGAGCTACGTCAGGGTTGTTTGGCGGCGGAGTTGCGATACGCACGTTAAGCTTGATGATGCCTTTCTCTTCTGGGTATGAAGCCATAGAGTAAGCACGGATCGAATGCTCTTTAACGATAGACTCATAACGGAACAAGTTGAACTTATCCCAGTCACCACGGTATTCCTCAGGAATATCGTAATCTGCGTATTTCACGTGATGTGGTTCAGCTTCAATCTGAATGTAACCACCCGCGCGGAACGGAACTTCTTCACCTTCAGGGATCGCTAGAGCAAGTTCTTTGATGAAAGTAGCTTCGTTGTTATTCGAGATAACAGTACATTCCCACTTTTTAACACCAAAGATATCTTCGTCTAGTTCAATCTCCATGTCAGTTTTCATAGCAACTTGACATGCAAGACGTTCGCCTTCGCGAGCTTCACCTTTTGTGATGTGATCAAGTTCAGTTGGAAGGATGTCGCCACCACCAGACTTAACTTTTACACGACACTGACCACAAGAGCCACCGCCACCACAAGCAGAAGATACGAAGATACCAGCGCCAGCCAGGGCACCAAGTAGCTTGCTACCAGGTTGAGTAACGATCGCCTTTTCAGGGTCGCCGTTTACTGAAATAGTGATGTCACCTGATGGTACTAACTTAGACTTAGCGAAAAGAATCACTAGTACTAGAGCCAGTACAATAATGGTAAACATCGCTACGCCAAGAATAATACTAAACATTTGTTATTCCTTATTACTGGGTGCTTACCCTACAGTTGAACACCAGAGAAAGACATAAAGCCTAACGCCATCAGACCAACAGTAATGAACGTGATACCAAGGCCACGAAGACCTGGAGGTACGTCAGAGTACTTCATCTTCTCACGGATACCCGCAAGAGCAACGATAGCTAACATCCAACCCACACCAGAACCGAAGCCGTAAACAACAGATTCAGCAAAGTTGTAGTCACGAGTTACCATGAAAGATACACCACCAAAAATTGCACAGTTAACTGTGATCAGTGGAAGGAATATACCTAGTGCGTTGTACAAAGGTGGGAAGAAACGGTCTAGAACCATCTCTAGGATTTGTACAAGTGCCGCGATAACACCGATGAATGCGATGAAGTTAAGGAAACTTAAATCGACACCTTCAACAAGCGCGTTTTCTTTCAGGATGTGTGTGTAAACAAGGTTGTTTACAGGAACAGCGATTGTAAGTACTACAACTACCGCAACACCAAGACCAAAAGAAGTTTTAACTTTCTTAGATACCGCTAGGAATGTACACATACCTAGGAAGAAAGAAAGCGCCATGTTTTCGATGAAAATCGATTTAACTAGCAGACTAATATAATGTTCCATGACTACCTTACCCCTTCGCTTCTACTTGTTCTGGTTTGAACACACGAATTGCCCAAATCAAGAAACCAATTAGGAAGAATGCAGAAGGTGCTAGAAGCATCAAGCCGTTTGGCTGATACCAACCACCGTTGCTCACTAGAGGTAGTACTTCCATACCAAATAGTTTGCCAGAGCCTAGAAGCTCACGGAAGAAACCAACAGTGATAAGAACGAAACCGTAACCAAGACCGTTACCAAGACCATCGATTAGAGATGGGATTGGCGCAGACTTCATTGCGAATGCTTCAGCACGACCCATTACAATACAGTTAGTAATGATTAGGCCTACGAATACAGATAGCTGCTTAGAGATATCGTATAGGTATGCTTTAAGCACTTGGTCTACCACGATTACTAGTGATGCGATAATTGCCATCTGAACGATGATACGCACACTGTTAGGAATGTGGTTACGGATCAAAGAAACGAAGAAGTTAGACAGAGCAGTAACGAACATTACCGCGATAGTCATAACAAATGCTGTTTCTAGCTTAGTGGTTACCGCAAGAGCAGAACACACACCAAGAACCTGTAGCGCGATTGGGTTGTTGTCCAACACCGGCGCTAAGATGCTCTTTTTAATTTCTTTTGCACTAGACATTAGTTCAGACCTCCGTCACGAACTTTTGCTAGGAACGGACCAAAGCCCATATCACCTAACCAGAAGTCAAATGTATGTTGAACACCAACGCTAGTCAGTGTTGCACCAGAAAGGCCATCTACACCGTGCTCAGAACCTTGAGGAGCGCCACCTTTAACAACCTGAATAGCAGGTTTGTGGTTTTCGTCGAATAATTTCTTACCAACGAATTGAGCGCGCCAAGATGGGTTCTCAACTTCACCACCAAGTCCAGGAGTTTCACCTTGCTCGTAGTAAGTGATACCAGAAACTGTGTTGCCATCAGTTTCTACCGCAACGAATGCGTACATCATTGACCATAGACCGTTACCGTGAACAGGGATGATAACTTTAGAAGTTTCAGCGCCATCTTTCACAAGGTATACAGTACCCGTGTTAGCACGACGAAGGATCTTAGCGATGTCATCTTCAGCTGAAAGCTTGATTGACTGAGCTGGATCTTTTGCCGCTTTACGTTGGTCGTATGCAGCAGCATCGCCGTCAACGAAATCGCCAGTAGCGAAATCAACTAGACGAGGTTCAATGTTCTCTGCGTACAGTTCAGGGATATTACCCGCAAGTTCAATGCCCGCAACTTCAAGGATCTTAGTTTGCTGATCTAGAACCGCGTTAGCTTGTTGCTTAGGTTTAAGAACAACTGCAGCTGTTGAAACGATGATTGAGCACACTAGGCTCAATGCGATAACAACAAACAGCGTCTTTTTAATGCTATCGTTATTACTTGCCATAGCGCGCTAGTCTCCGCTTAATGTTCTTCTCGATTACAACGTGGTCAAACAGAGGAGCAAATAGGTTTGCGAATAGAATCGCAAGCATCATGCCTTCTGGGTATGCAGGGTTAACTACACGAATCATTACACACATTGCGCCGATTAGGATGCCGTACCACCACTTACCTTTGTTGGTAAATGAAGCTGATACTGGGTCAGTCGCCATGAAGAACATACCGAATGCGAAGCCACCTAGAACTAGGTGCCAGTGCCAAGGCATGCTGAACATTGCGTTAGTATCAGAACCGATCACGTTAAACAGCGTAGACACAGCAATCATACCGATCATTACACCAGCAATGATTCGCCATGAAGCGATACGCATGTAAACGATCATCGCAGCACCGATCATAAGTGCTAGAGTCGATACTTCACCGATAGAACCTGGGATGTTACCAATGAATGCGTCCATCCAAGTGATTGCTTCACCAGATGTTACGTTCATTAGTGCGCTACCGCCGCCTTGAGCCCATTGGCTAAGAGCAGTTGCACCAGAGAAACCATCTGCAGCAGTCCAAACTACGTCACCTGAAATCTGTGCAGGGTATGCAAAGAATAGGAACGCACGGCCAGCAAGTGCAGGGTTCAGGAAGTTACGACCCGTACCACCGAAGATCTCTTTAGCGACTACAACACCGAAGGTAATACCTAGTGCTGCTTGCCATAGAGGAAGTGTTGGCGGAACGATAAGCGCGAATAAGATAGAAGTAACAAAGAAACCTTCGTTTACTTCGTGCTTACGCACCATACAGAACAGAACTTCCCAGAAACCACCAACGATGAATACCGTTGCGTAGATAGGTAGGAAGTAAGTCGCACCAAGTAGCATCTTGCTGCCAACACCTGCATCGGCTCCTAAGGAGGCTCCAAGCATTTCGGTTAGCCAGTAGTGCCAGTTACCACTGATAACAGATGCTAGTTCAGCACCTGCATACATATGGTTAAGTGCTGCGATAGCTTGGCCACCCGCGTTGTACATACCCCAGAACATTGCTGGGAATACCGCGAACCAAACCATGATCATGATACGTTTTAAATCAACGCTATCACGAACGTGCGAGCTTTTCTTTGTAATAAGACCTGGCGTGTAGAACACTGTCGCTGCTGCTTCGTAAAGCGCAAACCACTTCTCGTGTTTACCACCTGGCTCAAAATGATGCTCGATGTCTTCAAGAAACTTTTTAAGGCCCATGAAAATTACCCTTCCTTCTCAATCGTATCTAGGCATTCACGAAGTAGTTGACCGTACTCGTACTTACCTGGACATACAAAGGTACACAATGCTACATCTTCTTCGTCTAGCTCTAACGCACCTAGTGCTTGAGCACTATCAATGTCGCCTGCACATAGATCACGAAGCAGCAATGTAGGTTCCATATCTAGAGGCATTACGCGCTCGTAGTTACCAATTGGAACCATTGAGCGGTCACTACCGTTTGTTGTCGTTGTCATGTTGAACAACTGACCTTTAAACAGGTGACCAAGGAATGAACGAGTAACAGAGAACTTGTTCTTACCAGGCATAGCCCAGCCGAATAGCTCTTTATCACGACCTTCACGTAGAACAGAAACTTGCTGATGGTAACGACCAAGGAAAGCATGTGGACCTGTTGCTTCAGTACCCGTAAGTACAGAACCAGAAATCACACGAACTTCGCCTGGCATTAACTCGCTGTCTGTCAACTCTTCAAGGCTAGCACCAATTTGAGTACGAACTAGACGTGGGTTGTTCACCACTGGACCAGCCAGAGAAACAACACGCTCAGAGTAAATCTCACCAGTAAGGAAAAGCTTACCGAATGCGATAACATCTTGGTAGTTAATGCTCCACGCTACATTTTGTGCATTTACCGGATATAGGTAATGCATATGCGTGCCTGCAAGACCTGCAGGGTGTGGGCCATCAAAAACATGTTCTTCAACGTTAGACTGAGCTGAACGAGGTAAGCTAGTACCTTTTTTACAAACGTACACTTTACCGTTAGTCAGAGTTGAAAGAAGATCTAAACCAGCAACGAAAGCATCAGACTGCTCGTTAATGATTAATTCTGGCTCAGCTGCTAGCGGATTAGTATCCATAGCAGTAACGAAAATAGCCTGAGTTTCAGAATCAACTGCTGGAACCTTGCTGAACGGACGAGTTCGCAAAGCGGTCCATGCGCCAGACTCAACTAACTGAGCTTTAACCGTTTCACGGTCAAGGCCTACTAGTTGGTTAGCTTCATAGCTATTGAACGTGATTTGCTCATTGCCTGCTACTTCAATCACTACTGATTGAAGAACACGCTTAGCACCACGGTTCACTTCAATAACTTTACCGCTTGCTGGAGAAGTAAATACAACACCTGGGTTCTTTTTATCTGCAAAAAGAACTTGGCCTTTCTTCACTTCATCACCAACGCGAGCATGCATCGTAGGACGCATACCAACGTACTCTTCGCCAAGCAAGGCGACTTTAGTGATGGACTTACCATCATTAATCACCTGGGATGGAGTTCCTGCGATAGGAAGATCCAAACCCTTATTTATTGTAATCATACGCACTTGCACTACTTTATCGGGAAAAAGATTCTTTTAATTGCGTAAATTCAGGACGTTTTAAACTCGCCCTTAGACACGACATTACAGTGTCCGGTTTTGGTAAATTTGAGATACCAAAATCGCAACATTTTCATAATAAAATCACCACACGAATCATGTGAGATTTATCAGGTGCGATATTCTAGCATTTTTTGACAACTCGATGCCATGACCAATAACTTGAATACAGCCTTTATTTGGTGAGATTTGAAGCATATGGCCTCTCAAATATGTATAAATTTGACGAGCCGCACAGATAAAATGGCTTTTGAATCGTGTTTTAAACAAGAGATTAATACTCTGTCACAAACTAATATTTTACTAGTTATGTTGAAACACTGTTAATAAAAACACTACTCATTGTAGGTATTTGAGCTCGTTCAATTTGACATCAGTTTGGGTGATATAAGAACGAAAAATACATACGTTTGACGACAAAAAAAGCGCCATGGCGCTTTTCTCTGTATATAGGCCTTCTTACTTTCCGCCACCCATACACATTGGACTGTCTGGCACGCTATCTAGCTGCTTCATCCATTCATCTTTTGTATAAGTGTGAATAGACAGTGCGTGGATATTATTGGCTAACTCTTCTGAAAGTGCCTTATTTACCGCTCGATGACGAGCAATAAGACGCAAACCTTCAAACACATCGCTGACAACAATCACTTTGAAATGACTCTCAGAACCAGCCGGAACATTGTGCATATAGCTCTCATTGACCACGTTTAAATGACTTGGTGAAAACTCATTGTGCAATTTTGTTTCGATAACTTCTTGGATCATTGTGATTCCTTAATAACGTATTGGCATTATCCGTGGGCTGAGTATAAACCCTAACAGGTCGAGTGTCTGAGTATTTGATAGCGAATGGCATAGGTTTGGTTGAGTTTTTTCTATCTTGTTCAGCCTGCATTTGAGACAATATCTTTGTTATTTCTTACATAAGTATCTCAAGCAATGAAAACCGAACTTACCCTTCACGACAGAACTTTGACCTTACATCGTTTCCCGAAACGTTCAAATGAAACCCTTCAAGCTTGGGATGCGGGCGACGAATACCTGATCAGTCATGTTGAAGAGATGAACCTCGAACCTGGCAAACACATCCTGATCATGAACGACAGCTTCGGTGCCCTATCCGCTTGGTTCTCGAAAGATCATGATGTCACTATGATGAGCGACTCATTTATCTCTCACCGTGGTGCCCTGAAAAACTTGCAGCGCAATCAAAGTAACCGAGTGAACTTCTTGAACACGATGGATGATATCCCACACGGTATCGATCTTGTGATCATGCAGCTGCCAAAAACAAATCGTCACCTAATCTGGCAATTGAGTCAGCTACGCCAAGCATTGCCTGAAGGCTGCCAAGTGATCGGCGTCAACAAGGTAAAAGAGATTCACACCTCTACGCTTAACCTGTTCGAAAAATACCTAGGCGAAACCAAAACATCACTAGCGAAGAAAAAACACCGCTTAGTCTTCTCATCTCCAAACTGCCAGCCAATTCAAACGGTAGAGCCTTTTGTTGAATGGGATGTGGACGGTGAAGATATCCGTCTGAAAAATTTACCAAATGTTTACTCAGGGGAAGCACTCGATCAAGGCGCTCGCTATATGCTAGAGCACATCCCACAAGATCCTGAGCTACGTCATATCATCGATCTAGGCTGTGGCAACGGTGTATTGAGTGTAAAAGCAGGGCAATTGAACCCACAAGCTCGTATCACCTGTGTGGATGAAAGCTTTATGGCGGTGGAGTCGGCGCGCCAAAACGTCAAGGATAACCTTGGTGAAGAAGGCAACTTCCAGTTCATCGCCAATAACTGTTTAGATGGCTTCAAGAAAAACAGCACCTACCTAGTGATGTGTAATCCTCCATTCCATCAGCAACAAGCGATTACGGATCACATTGCGTGGCAAATGTTCTGTGATGCAAAGCATGTTCTAAGCAATGGAGGCAAATTAATTGTTATTGGCAACCGACACCTCGGATACGATGTCAAACTAGCGAGACTATTTGGTGAAGCTAACGTTGAAACGCTTGAACTAAACCAAAAATTTGAGATATTACAAGCAACAAGAGAGCCTGCGAATTTTAATAAATAAGCAGAAACGACTTCACAAGAATTTAAGATACCGAGCTTCTGGTGTGAATTTAGAAAGGATAAAGGAATGAAAAAACTGATTTTGGCTGCTTCTATTATGGCTTTGACAGCATGTTCAGCCCCTCAGCAAGAACAGATCAATGTAATGCCAGAAGCTTCACTAAGCTCAAGCAACCTTGTACAAGGCAAAACATACACACTAACCAGTAAAGATGTTCGTGCCGCTCAATATGTTGCATTGGTTGATAGTGGCCGTTCAAACATTCAGCCAATTCACGCTAAGCAAAACATGCGTATTTCTCTAGAAAATGCTGTTGCACAGCAGTTAGAGTCTCAAGGTTTTCGTGCAAGCGTAAACAGTGAAAACTCAATTGTTTTGGAGATTCAAGAAGCGCTTGTTACCGTAGAACACACCATTATGGAAAACAAAATGGACGGTAAAGTAACGCTTGAAGTTACGGCTGAAACGCCTGAAGGCAAACTAGTGAAAACATTCAACGGTACTGCAACGCGCACTGGTGCCTTGAGTGCGTCAAATGACGACATCTCTATGGTTCTTAATGACGTGATTAACTTGGTTCTTACGGAAATCGCTAACGACCAAGAGCTACAAACTTACATGAAGGAACGTTTCTAATGGTTCGTATTTTATCTTCTATCGCATTAATGTTGGTGAGCGTGAGCGTTTGGGCTGGTCCTAAAGTGAACGTAGAAACAACATTAGGCGACTTCACAATTGAGCTTAACCAAGAACAAGCACCGGTTAGTGCGGAGAACTTCCTAAAATACGTTGCTGACGGCAGCTACGAAGGCACTATCTTCCACCGTGTTATTCCTGGCTTTATGGCTCAAGGTGGCGGCTTCGATCAAGAGATGAATCAACAAGCAACTTACGCTCCTATCAAGAATGAAGGCAGCAATGGCTTGAAGAATGATACAGCAACAATCGCGATGGCTCGTACTAATGCGCCAGATTCTGCAACTCGTCAGTTCTTCATTAACTTCTCTGATAATGACTTCTTGAACGCAAAAGGTAGCAACCCAGGCTACGCTGTATTCGGCAAAGTAACTGAAGGTTTTGATGTTGTTCAAAAGATGGCAACGATTCCAACCAAGCGAATGGGCCGCATGTCAGACATACCAGTTGACCCAATCGTCATCACTAAAGTGACCCTTCTTAAGTAATCCAATGTAACGCCCTTATTTCTTAAGGGCGTTTTTCTATACAAGGACGCCCTATGTCATCAGGCACTCCCTCTCTTTCTTGGATGCAGACTTTTCGCAGCTACCTAGATAAACGTCTACTTTGGGTGTTTATGCTCGGCTGTTCGAGTGGCTTCCCATGGGTTCTTATTGGATCCAACATGTCTGGCTGGCTAAAAGATGCAGGTTTAACGCGTGCTGCCATTGGCTACTTTGGTAGTGTGTTTGCCGTGTATGCGATTAACTTTTTATGGGCACCATTGGTAGACCGAGTAAAACTGCCGGTGCTTCACGCAATACTCGGCCAGCGCCGCAGTTGGATCTTTTTCTGCCAAACCATTGTTTTAATCGGCACCTTATTCATCGCAGGCGTCAATCCCGCAGAGAATTTGGCGTTTACCTCAATGTTGGCGCTCGCTATTGCCATTGCCTCAGCCACGCAAGACATCGCGATTGATGCATTTCGTATTGATACCTTCCCAAAATCCGAAGCATCAAAACTGCCGCAAGCTTCTGCAATGGCCGTAATTGGTTGGTGGACGGGGTATTCTCTACCAGGCTACCTTGCCTTTATTAACGCAGACTCAATCGGTTGGAATGGCGTGTATTACGGAATGGCAGGCGTCGTTGTCGTACTAATGCTGTTTACTCTTTTTGTCGGAGAGCCAAATACACAACGCGAAGTCCTGCAAGAACAGGCTCAGCAACGCCACAATAAGGTTGTCGGTTCGAAAGTCGTGGCTTGGTTCAGTGTTACCGTGTTAGAACCATTTTATGATTTCTTCAAAAGAAACGGAGTTCAAGTTGCCATTACTCTATTGCTGTTTGTGTTCCTATTTAAGATAGGTGAAGCCTTCCTAGGTCGCATGTCGATCACCTTCTATAAAGAGATAGGTTTCAGTAATGAACAGATCGGTCATTACTCCAAGTTAATTGGCTGGGGCGCGACGATATTCTTCACTTTGGTAGGCAGTGTCTTCAATGTGAAATTCGGTATTGTACGCGGACTGATGATCGGCGGTGTGGCAATGGCGGCCAGTAATCTAATGTTTGCGTGGATCGCTCACACTGGCCCGAGTGAAACCTTGTTCTTGGCAACCATCATTGTCGATAACTTTACAACTGCGTTTTCAACCGTAGCGTTTGTCTCTTTCTTAACACTATTAACCGGGCAGGCCTTCTCTGCAACCCAATATGCATTACTCGCATCCTTGGGTAACTTCGGTCGAACAACACTGGCTTCATTTAGTGGTGAGTTGGTTGATTACCTCAATGACTGGTCAACCTTCTTTATACTGACTGCACTCATGGTGATACCGAGTTTGATCATGCTCTATTCGTTACGCCACTTTTTCACGGATTTATTAGAAAAAGCCAAAAACAATCAAGAATAGAGTCAAAAAAAATGATAAGAGGGTAGCATTGAGCTTCCCTCTTTTACGTTCGGTCTTCAGATCTAGTCTGTTGTGTCGCTCACGATAAGATTAAAACCTGTTCCCATCGAATCATCAATCGCCACAACCAAAGGCTGACCCGCTACAGTAATCGTCACAAAGTAAGACCCCGCCGCAACATAAATGCCATTTGCATAATCTTTGAATTTCACATCACTTAGCGCCGGAGTGCTGCCAGCAATACCCACCGTTTTCGGTCAAAGATAGATCAAAGACTGGATTGTAAGACGGGTTGAATTGTCATTTTTTAAGAGAAAACGCTTAGAAACGAATACTGTTGATTTTGATATGCATATCACTCTATTTAGTATAATCGTTTGCTTAGAGCATCAATTCACCAATTTATCTACAAAATAATCAGATTTCACAAAATCAATAGAATCCAAGGTGCATCAAGATGCATTACCACCTTAAAGTTCCATCATTTAGATCATTAGTGCGATCAACTTCAAATTAATAATTGTAGTTTTCACTCTGTCTCACTTTTATTTGAGAACAAAATCGCTATTATGCTCGGCATTCGGACATCATAAACACGCACGGATTAGCGGGTTATTCATTTTTAACATAGAGAGTTCCATTATGCGTAAATCACTTTTAGCTCTTGGCGTAGTTGCAGCTGCAACAGCAATCCCTGCTCAGGCAGAATACTTATATGGCTTTGGTAGCATGTATGCTGATTACCAAGTTTGGGACCAAGGCTTTGGTAACGATGACGATAACTTCGGTGGTGACATCTCAGATCGTAACCAAGCTGTTATTGGTATCGAAGGCGGTGCTGCATTTGACTGGGGTCAAATCTACGGCTTCTACGACTACGAAGGTGTTGATCGTTCAGGTGATGATCGCGGAGCTTCAACTAAAGGTACTATCCACTACAACCTAATGGATACTAAAGTTAGCCTTTACGCACAAGTTTACAACACAGATACTGATGCTGGTTTCCATGAGCAAAACCGTGTTCTTGGTCTTGGCTATACTGGTCTAAGCGGTGACGGTTGGGCATTCACACCATTCATCGGTGCACACCAAATTAACTCTGGTGATATCAGCGGTTCTAACGGTGGTATGGCTGGTTGGGTTGGTTACTACAATACTGACATTGCAGGTCAAAACTTTACGTTCTCAACTTGGGGCGAATATGAATTTGCTCGTAACGATGAGTACTCAGAAGTTCAAGGTGGCGACTACGGTCTAAATGGTAGTATCAATGCACTATGGAACTTCCACCAAAACTGGTCAACTGGTGTTCTTTACCGTTACACAGTGAACAAGCTTGCACGTAAAGACTACCAAGATCTAATCATCTACCGTCTACAGTACAACTTCTAATCAAGTTAAAACTTCATTAGATAAAATGGCACCCTCGGGTGCCATTTTTTATTGCTTTCATTTAATGCCTCGCTATCCTTGCAGCATCACTTTCTTATCTCGGTATTGCTGTGAACATCACTATTGTTGGACCTGGAGCTATCGGCTCTTTATGGACGATAAAACTGCTTAAAGCGGGTCATAATGTCTCTTTGTGGAGTCGTTCTTCCGACCACTCCATTGAGCTATCACTTGATGGACAACCCTCTCTCCCTATCAGTAACAACAATATCGAACGATTAGCCGCGAGTGATTTGGTTATCTTCACAGTCAAGGCTTGGCAAGTAGAAGAAGCCACCACTCCGTTACTTCAATATCTCGACTCTGACACCATTCTCATGTTCATGCATAACGGAATGGGCGCGGTCGACAACATTGCCACTCAAATTAATGCTCACCCGATAGTATTGGCTACCACGACCCAAGCAGCATTCAAACCTGATCGTAATAGTGTATCTCATACAGGAATAGGACAAACCCAGTTGGGTGCTTTTAACCAAACGGGTCAACAGTGCACGTTTTTGGTTGATGTATTGGATGATGCTCTCCCCGCTGTGAGTTGGAACCCACAAATAGAAACCGCGCTTTGGGCTAAACTCGCCATCAATTGTGCTATCAATCCACTGACAGGGTTGGAACAAATCAAGAATGGTGAACTTGCAGACCAAAGGTTTGAGAGTATTTTAAGTTCTATCGTTGAAGAGCTAACACAAGTTATGCAAGCCGAAGAGATCGCTTGTTCATTCGACGGATTAGAAGCAAGTGTCAAGCAGGTCATCCAAGCCACGGCGCAGAACAACTCATCCATGAAGCAGGATATGTTTTACCAACGCAAGACAGAGATCGACTTCATCACTGGACACCTAATAAAAACAGCGCTTAAACATCAGATAGAAGTTCCTGTTAACCAAAAGCTGTTCAATCAGGTCAAAGAGCAAGAAAATAGCTGGAATCATCAAGATTAGTCAGCAACGGTCAACAAGTCGCGATAAAATAACAATACCGCTAAGCATAACGCTGGCACCAATTTCCAAGATTTTAGGTAAGAATAGATGCTTGATATCAATCACATCCGAGAGCAGTTTCCTGCGCTATCACAAACCATCAATCAACAACCATTGATTTACTTAGACAGCGCGGCAACGACACAAAAACCTCAGGTAGTTATTGATGCCATTAGCCAATATTACTCCAAACAAAATGCCAATGTTCACCGTGGTAGCCATAGCTTAACAGCGAACGCGACCAGTCAGTTTGAAGCTGCCAGAGATAAGGTCGCTCAGTTTATCGGTGCAAGCTCTTCAAAAGAGATCATCTGGACTCGCGGTGCAACCGAAGCGCTTAATCTTATCGCTCAAACCTACGCCAGAAGCACCCTTAAGCCCGGCGATGAGATCTTAGTCAGCGAAATGGAGCATCACGCCAACATCGTGCCTTGGCAAATTGTCGCAGAGCAAACCGGTGCTAAAGTCGTTAAAGTACCGATGACACCGGATTGTGAATTTGACCTCACTGCGTTTGATGCACTTTTAAATGAACAAACCAAGATTGTTGCATTAGCTCAGATAACCAACGTAACGGGTTCTCGTCAGCCGATTGAAGCCGTCATCGAGAAAGCACACAAGATGAATGCAATTGTGGTAGTCGATGGCGCACAAGGTATCGTTCATGAATCGGTTGATGTTGCTGCTTTAGGCGCTGATTTCTACGTATTCTCTGGACACAAGCTCTATGCCCCTGCGGGCATCGGTGTGCTTTACGGCAAGCTTGAATTGTTAGAAGCGATGCCACCTTGGCATGGTGGTGGCAAAATGGTCGAGCGCGTCTCTTTCTCTGGCACTACTTTTTCAGAACTGCCTGGCAAATTCGAAGCGGGCACGCCAAATGTGGCAGGGGCCATAGCACTAAGCACCGCAATAGAATGGTTAAGTGGTTTTGTACAACAAGATGTCGAAAATCATATCCACCAACTACAACACGAGACTTATCTTGCGCTCAGTAAACTGGATGACATTCAGATTTTAGGGTATCAACCTAACGCAAGTGTGATTACTTTTGTGATGGATGGTGTTCACCATCAAGATATAGCGACCCTACTGGATCAGCAAGGTATCGCAGTACGTGCAGGACATCATTGTGCTCACCCATTAATGGATGCACTTAATGTGAAAGGAACGGTTCGAATTTCATTTGGTATTTACAACAACATGGATGATGTTGAAAAGCTCGTAGCGGCGATAGAAAAAGCCGTTGATATGCTTTAGGGAGTAGCGAAATTACTTAGGGTTGGCGTTTAACGTCAACCCTTTTTGCTTCTGTGTATCAAGGAGATATTAAGCACTTAGCTCTTGGATTTGAGCAACAATCGCTTTTAATCCATTACCGCGAGATGGGCTAAGGTGGGTAATTAGGCCGATTTGTTCAAAGTAACCATCAATATCGAACGCTTGAACCTGCTCTGATGTTTTTCCATCATACGCAGCCATCACTAATGCAATCAGACCGCGCACGATACGAGCATCAGAATCAGCACAAAAATACCAAACACCGTCGATGTTCTGAGAAACTAGCCAGACTTGGCTTTCACAACCAGAAACTACAACCTGCTCACTCTTCAGCTCATCAGGCATGCTAGGTAATTTCTTACCCCATTGAATCACTTGGCGATAACGATCTTCCCAGCCGCTGAATGTCTGCATCTTCGCGACAATATCATCACTGGTAATTTCAGTGCCGAATGGAGAGCTTGGGAATGACATCATTTTAATATCCAATAGATTATGACTAAATGTACAGGTGACAATGGTTTAGTGTTCTCAAGCAAATAATAAAGAACTACTTAGAGTGCTTTTGAATCAGCTTTTCAACAATACGTGAAACAGCCACAAAACCAAAAGTCGCAGTGACCACTGTCGCAGCGCCAAAACCCGTCGCACAGTCCATGCGTTTTGGACCTTCCGCTGTTGCTTTCGCAGCACATACACTGCCGTCAGCTTGAGGGTATTTCAGCTGTTCAGTCGAGAACACACAATCGATACCAAACTTACGCGCAGGGTTCTTAGGGAAATTATGATGACGACGAAGGGTGTCTTTTAGCTTCTTCGCTAGCGGATCTTGAATCGTCTTAGTCAGATCGGCCACTTTGATTTGAGTCGGGTCGACTTGCCCACCCGCGCCACCGGTGGTGATCACCTTAATTTTGTTACTACGACAATATGCCAACAGTGAAGCCTTAGCTTTCATACTATCAATCGCATCTAATACAAAGTCGAACTCTTTCGACAGGTATTCAGCCTGATTGTCTGGGCCGATGAAGTCGTCAATCAGGTTAACTTTACACTCAGGGTTAATCAGCTTAACGCGCTCTGCCATCACTTCAATTTTACTTTTACCAACGGTACCCGACATTGCGTGGATCTGACGGTTGATGTTGGTCACACACACATCATCCATATCGATCAAAGTCAGCTCACCTAAACCAGTACGAGCAAGCGCTTCAACCGCCCATGAACCGACACCACCAATACCGATCACACACACGTGTGCTGCTCTAAGTATGTCGACTTCACTATTGCCATATAGGCGACGGGTGCCACCAAATCGTTGGTCATAGTTTTCTGAAGCTGGAGTGGTCAATTCACGCATTGTTGCCGCCAATTTATTTCTGAGAAAAAGAAAAGAGTGCGTTTTATACGCACTCTTGAATAAAAAGTCTAGGGGATTAGCGATTCGCTTTCAATGCCCTATTTTATTGTAGCTTACTCAACCTTTTCAGGAGGCAAAGCCCAAGGCGCTTCAGTTGCGCTGCCATCTAAACCGAGCTTCCACACACGACCAAAATGCTTGTAATGGCCCGCTTCTGTACCCGCTCGAGGGCCCATGCCGTGGTAAAGGTCCAAATGGTTTTGCTTAACCGCGCCGCCCGTATCCAAAACCAATAGCAGTCTTAGTTGATGAGCGCCGCTCCAAGTACCATCAGCATTCAGTAGTGGAACCTCAGCAAGAATCGGTGTTCCCATAGGTAAGATAGAGCGATCGCCCGCTACCGCCGCCATCGGTAATAGAGGAATGCCCGCGCTGCCCATTACCGATAGGTCGTCTCTCGCTTCAAAGAAAACGAAAGAAGGGTTTTGCTCAAGCAGCTCTTTCACTACTTCAGGATCGTTTGCCAATACCCACTCTTTGATTGCTTTTAGCGACATTTTTTCGCGTGGAACTAAGCCTCGTTCAATCAGAACACGGCCAATGCTCACATAAGCTTTATTATTCTTACCCGCGTAGGCGAAATACTGCAGCGTGTCATCATCACCGAAGTGCACAAATCCACTGCCCTGCACTTCCATCATAAATGGGTCGATGCGGTTTGCTGAATAACCTAACTCAAGGCCTTGACCTTCTAATGCGCCGTTGTAAATCTCTTCGCGTGTTGGACACTCTTTGCCACACTCAGGAAGCCCGTAAACAGGGTAACGGTATTCTTCATTCGCTTCGTGGCGCAGCTCCATCACAGGAGAAAAGTAGCCCGTGAACAAAACATTGCCTTGTTTATCACCACCACCTAGTTGAGCGGTTTGAACACCGAAATTAGCTAATTCGCTAGGATCGCCACTCAGCATCGCCCACTCATTGAGTTGCTGATACAACGGTTCATAGATCTTAGCCATTGAAGGAGATTTAGAAACCACCATCTCAGCTTGTTCTGCAAATGCGGTGTAGTCTCTTGGTTTGTTGGATTCAACCTGATCGACCTTATTTAAGGTACGAGGAAATTCATCATCAAAGTGTTGTTGAGCACGATCGGTGGGTTGAGCACAGCCAAATAGTAAAGAGGCAGCAACAAGGGGAAGCCATTTTTTAATCACAAGAGTCATCCTAAAAATTCTATGCATCGAGGATGACAAAAACGGTCAGATAACACAATCTTAGATTGTAAGAGTTTACAGTAAGATAACCTATCGAACTGAATTAACCATATGTCCCTTAAGACGGAAGACAGGATTATAGTGAGCGTCTGAATCGAGCACCATCTCTGTGTTGTCAGAGTTAGTGATACGAAAACGATAGGCTCTATCTCCCGTCTTATATTCGAAGTAGTTCCCATCGAAATCAAAACTAGTCGACACAACAGATCCTCGTACTGACACACCATTGGCATTGAGCACAAATTCGTCCGTTACATAATGTGCAACGTCCTGCTCTACCCAAGTGCCATACAACAAGTGGTCAGGCGTTGCTGCATCTTGTACTCGTGAAAGCACATCGCTGAATAAAGAAACCACAGCAAATGAACCCACTAGGGCCAATACCATCAAGCAACGTTCGATGATCTTACGCTTCAATTTAGACTGATTGCGTTGTTCTGCTTCGCTGTAAAGGTTTTCCGTTATCTCATCGATCTTGTTCTTTCTTGCTGGCGCTTGCTGCATTCGGTTACTACTCATAAAGATGCTGTATATATTCTACACTGAGACCGTTTGTATAATGAAGTCTCGATGAGAATAGTTTGCGCTTTATTCCAAAAACATGTTGTTTAAATTTGAATTTAAATGCTAAATTAGCGAATAAATAAACAAAATGGACTTGTTCTGTGAAATTAAGAAGTACAGCGCTAGTAAAAGGCTTCAGACAATCAACACCTTACGTAAATGCTCACCGTGGCAAAACCATGGTCATTATGCTAGGAGGCGAAGCTGTTGCTGACAAAAATTTCGGCAACATTATTAGTGATATAGCCCTACTCCACAGCCTAGGAGTCAAGATTGTTCTCGTTCACGGGGCAAGACCACAGATAAATCAGCTGCTAGCAAAGCAAGATTGCCATACGCCTTACCATAAGAACATTAGAGTCACTGACGAATATTCTTTAGGGGTAGCGATGCAAGCCGCAGGTCAATTACAGCTGGCTATTACAGCTCGTCTTTCGATGAGCCTTAATAACACCCCAATGGCAGGCACTCAACTGAATGTGATGAGTGGTAACTTCATTACGGCTCAGCCGCTAGGCGTAGATGACGGTACGGATTATTGCCACAGCGGACGTATTCGTCGAATCGATATCGAAGGGATTAATCGCACACTTGATCAAGGCTCTATTGTCCTGTTAGGTCCAATTGCTAGCTCCGTGACAGGAGAAAGTTTTAACCTGCTTTCTGAAGAAGTCGCAACACAAGTCGCGATTCGCTTAAAGGCAGACAAGCTGATTGGATTTTGCTCCGAACAAGGGGTAACCGACGAAAGCGGTAATGTACTCGCCGAACTGTTCCCTAAAGACGCTAAACAAATCCTAGAACGCTTAACGGAGTCTCAGAATCCGACCGAAGATATGAGCACGGGAACACTACGCTTCCTAAAAGGTGCTATCTCCGCTTGTCGAGCCGGTGTTCCACGTTGCCACTTAATCAGTTACAAGGTCGATGGCGCGTTAATCCAAGAGCTGTTCTCTTTTGACGGTATTGGTACCCAAGTCGTGATGGCAAGTGCTGAGCAAGTAAGACAAGCTCAGATTGATGATATTGGTGGCATATTTGATCTCATTCGGCCCCTGGAAGAACAGGGTATCTTAGTTCGTCGCTCAAGAGAGCAGTTAGAACAGGAGATCCATCGCTTTACCATTATTGAAAAAGACGGGCTTATTATTGGGTGCGCTGCGCTTTATGCGTATCCAGAAGATCACATGGCAGAGATGGCGTGCGTCGCTATCCACTCTGATTATCGAGATGGGAACCGTGGTCAATTGCTACTGGATTACATGCGTCACCAATCCAAGTCTCGAGATATCGACCAGATATTTGTTCTTACCACGCACAGCCTTCATTGGTTCCGCGAACAAGGGTTTTACGAGATTGGGGTTGATGAATTACCGATGGAAAAGCAGGGGCTTTATAACTATCAACGAAATTCAAAAATCTTAGCATTGAACGTATAATTAAAAATTTAGATCGAAATCTCACTTTGTTCCAAAAATAATTGCAAATGTAATCGTTTACTATATGAGTTTTATCAAGTATGCACTTTAACTCACACCAATAATTGTATAGAATTTGCACGTTTTATGGATATAAACAAACGTTTTTATTGGAATACCCCCAATGTTTGAACCTGTAACATTGAGGAGGTCACTGCACGGATTGCTATCCCCGTTAACGTTTAGCACGACATCAATATGTTGAGCGTTAATATAAACAGCAAAAAGAGCAACATTGATATGAGAACCATTGTTTGTAATTCGCTGCAAAGTTTTTGGGATATGGCTGATAACCAATTCTTAGAAGGTTTAGACGTACACTGCGTTTTCCCTGTGAGCGAGAATCTAAAAGAGTTTATCTTGAACTGCCAAGCCAAATACAAGATAAACCATATATCATTTACTCGAGCGTTTTTAGGAACAGATTCTTAATAACGCTCAAAGCGACCAGGGATGGTTGCTTTATGTACTACCTTTTAGCCATTTAGCTGCGTTACCCCTCACTAGAACCCACTAACAGTTAAAGTGAACAACTCATTAGCCGGTTAAACGACTTCCTAAACCGCTAACTCGCTCTGTTTTCACTTTAATACCACGTTTTAGTACATTGGTATCACTGAACATCATCAATCGTTTCTTTGCACGCGTAATACCGGTATAGATAAGCTCTCGCGTTAGAATGGGGCTAAAATCTGGCGGCAGGATCATTAAGGTCAAATCAAATTCGCTACCCTGAGATTTGTGAATCGTCATCGCATAAGCCGTTTCATGATCGGGAACTCGGCTTGGAAGCACCGCTTTCACGCTGCCATCCGGCAATTCAAAATACACCTTCAATCTAGGCGCAGAACTCGCAGCTATTGAATGGGAAATATCATAAGAAGCACTACTGGAATCGGCCTCAAGCATGCAGATACCAATATCACCATTATATAAACCTAAACCATGGTCATTACGCGTTACCATTACTGGTCGCCCGTGATACCACAATTCGTCATTGTGCGGATTCACCAAACGTCTTGCTGCTAGCGCCCTTTCGATCCTGTTATTCAAACCTTTAACACCAAAATCGCCTTCACGAACGGAGCACAGCAATCGACATTTGCTGAACAAATCGAGAACCGATTTAGCTCGCGCTTCTTGAGTCTCTAGCTCGTTTAAAGGAACATTCATTCTATTGAGATACTCACCATACTCATTAACTAAGGTACGCAGCATCAAGTTATAGCTATCACTCGACAGCGGGTGATTTTCAATGTCTCCAAATCCTTTAGCAAACACTTGATCGACCTGATTAGCAGAGCCGTTATTGATTGCTTTTGCCAACTGCCCGATACCTGAACGAGCATCGAAACGATAACTCTTCTGCAGCATACACAAGCTATCTGCAATCGCAGGAGGGTTAACCGATCCAGCTTTGACCTGCCCTGTATTAGCTATCGCGTCAAAGCCTGTCATCTCCGCAATCAAATTACCTTGCGCTGTGCTGTAGCCTGTTGAATTAAACGAGCAGATATCACCTAACACCGCGCCCGCTTCAACTGAAGCGAGTTGGTCTTTATCCCCCAACAAGATAAGCCTTGCGTGTTCAGGGAGTGCATCCACCAGCTTATACATCATGGATAAGTCGACCATCGAAGCTTCATCCACCACCAAGATATCAAGGTGAAGTGGATTACGTCGGTTGTGTCTAAATTCCGCTCGATTAGGGATCGCGCCGAGTAATCTGTGTAAAGTACTCGATTCCGTTGGTATGTTGGCTTTTACTTCAGGCGCTAAAGGCAGCTGCTCAATCGCTTTGCCAATCGACTCTGTTAAACGTGCCGCCGCCTTACCTGTCGGTGCCACTAGCTTGATCGTCGGTGTTTTACCTTGGCTTAACGATTGCTCGACCATAGCCGACAGTAATTTGGTTACCGTGGTCGTTTTACCAGTACCCGGCCCACCAGAAATCACAGCAAAACGACGACTTAACGCCACTGCTGCTGCGACCTTTTGCCAGTTCAAACAGACGGATAACGGCACTAGGCTATCCAACACCTCTAGATCCATTACTTGCTTGGCTTGAACAATCACTTGGTCGATCGCGCCCCAATCTAGAGCCTGTTCATCAACGATATCGAGATGGTCACACACCAACTGTTGGCGTAACACCTGAGAGGTTTGTTGACTCGAACCAGCCTTGGCTAATGCGTTAAACAAAAAGTGATAACTGCGTGCGAATAACTGATTCAGCGTTTCAGTCAGCGCCTTCTTCTGTTCAATATTGAACTCTACTGGCTTACTTAAACGGTTTAACGTTTCAGCCAACACAACTTCGTAGTTCCAATAGCGCTGTAAATAAACTCGCTGTCCATCAAACATCAGCGGCTTAACGCAATCATTAGTTGTGCCAACTAGGTTTGACGATTGAAGTACCGCCACCCAATCAATACCTAATAACTTTTGATTCAGTTGCAGTGCCGTTTCACCGTACAACCCAAGTAACTGAGCAAGATCCGCCGTTTGTTCAGGGCCTACCGTATACTGCTGTATAAGCTGAGTACAGATATGCCCCTTGCCTAATTCATGGCTCACCACCCCTGCGAGAAAACCGACTTCTTGAGAGTGAGCCGCGGCTTGCTGAGCAATAAAACGGGCAAATTGATAATCCAACTGACGAATTGAGCCCTTATCAGCGAGGAACTTTAATACATCCATGAGTTGCTCAGGGATAAGTGAAACTGGCTTAACTGAGTTCGCTGTCTCTATGCTGGTATTAGTGGTCGTTGTCATTATAAAAGCCCCATCTGTCCAGTTTCATCGTCATTCAATTGTGCTAAACGTCTGTCTATCACTTTACCGTCAATCAATTGATCCATTTCATCGAGCAAAGCCAAGGTTGGTTTAGCCGAGAAAATACCTTGTTGAGATTGTCCGTCCATTCCTCTTAAGAACAAGTAATAAACCCCACCGAAATGTTGCTCATAACTGTAGTCAGCAACGCGGCTGCGTAAAAAGCGATGCAATGCCAACGCATAGATTTGATATTGCAGATCATAGCGATGGTCGGCCATCGCCGATTTCAATGCCTCACCATGATAGACGGCAACATCATCACCTAGATGGTTCGATTTCCAGTCGAGTACATAGTATTTACCTTGATGCTCAAACACTAAATCGATGAAGCCTTTCAGCATGCCTTGCACGGTTTGGAAACCTAGGTCGCCCGCCTTGGCCGACAAGGGATCATGATACTGAATGGTTTGATTCAGCTCAGATGCGGCCAACACTTCTATCGGCAACAAGAACTCCATCTCGACCAATCGTTGCGTTGAGTCTTTCTTGCTTAGCTTTAAGTCCTTACCATCTAACGCGGTGTTCAGCACCGTATCGACAAG
Source organism: Vibrio sp. 10N.261.52.C11 (assembly GCF_041471405.1). Classification (NCBI taxonomy): domain Bacteria; kingdom Pseudomonadati; phylum Pseudomonadota; class Gammaproteobacteria; order Vibrionales; family Vibrionaceae; genus Vibrio; species Vibrio sp. 10N.261.52.C11. Next base: position 129,467 of record NZ_JBFROI010000036.1, on the reverse strand, counting down.
TTGTTGAAGTACAGGTAACCACTCTATTTCGTATTGCTCTGATTCTAATAAGTGAGTGATTACTTGCGTGTTATATTCGCTGGTTGCTGGCTCGGTAAATTCAACATCCTCAAACAAGGTATGTAAGAAGGTACCTGGGCGAGCACCGCGAGGGAACGAAAATATAGAACGTTCCGGTTCAATCAATTCCGACTCGTCTTGTTCATCCGCTGAGTCGATATCGAAACCAGACACCTCAATGGTCGCATCATGGCTCGCGCCGTGACTGCCCTGTTTGACTAAGCCCGAATAACTGGTGATTCGCCAAGCTCGGTCAATTGAAGCCTTGAGTTCGTTGGCCTGTAACTCGTCACTCACTTGCTCTGTTTGTACAAACACTTGCTCGTGAGCTGTCGGAGTTTCAGACAGTAATACGCTTGAATTCTTACCCTCAATCGCTGACAAAGCTTGATGCAACTCAGCAATGCCTTGCTCTTGTCCGTTTTGAATCAAGTAGCCCATAGCACTTAAGTGAACACCGGTCGGCTCTTTGGTTGAGCGCCCTTTACGTAAAGGAGCCATACCAATAAAACAGCCATAAACCGCACGAGTAAGCGCCACGTAAATCAAACGTAGATCTTCTGCCAATCGCTCTTTATCCGCTTGTGCTAAAGCACTATCACTGCCCGTAATATCAAGTACCGTGGTATCTGAGTCATGGTCGTAGAATTTACCTTCACTCGCTTCTCGGTAGCTCGCCACGAACGGCAAAAATACGAGGTCATATTCCAAGCCTTTCGACTTATGAATAGTAACAATTTGAACTAAGTTTCTTTCTGATTCAAGGCGTTGAATGTCGTCTTCACTGCCACCTAAACCATTTTGAGCATCGGAAATCGCTTCTGCTAACCAGCGCAGCAAGCCATAATCACTGTCGAGTTCCTGCCTTGCTTGCTGTAGCAATTCGCCAATGTGCATTAAATCAGTGAGTGAGCGCTCACCATTTTCTTCTTCCAGTAAACGTTCCGCGAGATGTCGTTTACTGATCACACTGCGAAGCATTGGTAACACACCACGTTGCAGCCACAACTTACGATATTCTCGAAATTCGTTAACGACGTTTTCCCAAACCACTTCATCGTTGTTGAGTTCATCCAATGAGGCGGCATCCAGAGCAAACAACTCCGACGCTAAACTGGCGCGTAATGCACGGTCATTTTCAGGTGTCAGCACCGCCTGTAGTAAACGCTGAATATCTTGTGCGACCAAGCTGGTGAAAACGCTATCTCGGTTAGACAAATACACGCTTGCAATGCCTTGTTCAGACAACGCGTTCTTAATCAGGCGACCTTCACTACCAGTTCGAACCAAGACTGCAATATCACCCGCATTCACAGCATGTTGTTTTTTGCCGTTATCAAAATAGGCTTGTTGATTTTGAGAAGCGGTCAGAATAGTTTGAATTTGACTCGCCGTCGCCTCAGCCATGGCTTTGTGATATTCGCCCTTTGGTAACGGCTTGTCTTCAGCCTCTTGCAGCCAAAAGGTGAGTGCGTGCTGAGTTTCACCATTCATCACCCACTGGCGTTTGTCAGCCGATGGGCTGGCTGCGACAGGTAAGAATGGAATATCTTGATCGTAGATAAACGGGCTATCCGAATTCATAAACACTTGGTTTACCGCACTGACCATGTCAGCACTCGAACGCCAGTTAGTCCCCAGCGTGTAGTGAGCACTAACTTGGTTTCTCGCCTTAATGTAGGTAAAGATATCCGCACCACGGAAGCCGTAAATTGCCTGCTTCGGATCACCGATCATAAACAAACCGCATTGCGGGTTATCTAAATAGATTCGGCTAAAAATACTGTATTGCAACGGATCGGTATCTTGGAATTCATCAATCATCGCTACTGGGTATAAGGTGCGAATTCTCTCCACCAGCAGTGATTGCTCATCTACATTGATTGACGCGGATAACTGAGTCAGCAAATCATCAAACGATAACCACTGCTTCTGCTGTTTAGCCTTAGCCAACATAGTTCGACAATGAATAATCGCATGTGCCAGCAAAGGAGCTTTTAGATCTGCTGGAGAATTTAAGAAGTCTTCAATCGCTTCGAAAACTGCGTGTTGAGGTGCAGTGCCTTTTGGTGTTTTTTCAATTAACGTTGCTTGTGAGAACTTCTCTAGTTTATCTGGAAACTGGTAATCATGAGTGTCGCTTTGCGCCCATGCTGTGACGGCTTCTAACCAAGTCGGCAAAGACTTCTTAGTGTAGCTGCGCTTATTCACATCCGATCCAGAAATCAAAGCCAAAAAGTCCGCTTCGGATTCACACCACAACGCCTTAAGTTGCTTCACTTTATCTAAGTTTTGATTGTGCAGAGTTTGCAGGTCTCCCGACATCGCATCTACCGTCAATTTCAGCGGAGAGCCCGTCAGATAGCGATTTACATCGGCAAGTAACGAAGCGGGAGAACCCCAAATATTTCGCACCTCACCTGCAAGTTGAATGGGTAACGGATAAAACTGTTTACGCCAATAGTCGGCAACCACTTGTGCTTTCAGATGGCTTTCATCGGTCACAAATTCATTATCAAAGCGGCTTCCAGACTCGAAGGCATTCTGAGTCAACATTCTCTGACAGAAACCGTGAATGGTGTATACCGCCGCTTCATCCATTTGCCTTTCAGCATTGAGCAGAGTTTTCGCCGCACCAGCATGATCATCGATGGCTTGTAAGAGAGGAGCAATCACTGGGTCGTCACTTTGACCACGAGCAAACGCAATACGTGCATCATGGATTCGCGCACGAATACGATCGCGTAGCTCTGCGGTTGCCGCTTCAGTAAAAGTCACAACCAGAATTTGGTCTACGGTCAGCGGCTCATGGTGTCGAGTAGCTTCCGTCAGATCGCCTTGCGGCGCAGCAGTACCGTGCCCGAGCAGTAAACGTAAATACAAGCCAGCAATAGTAAATGTTTTACCCGTACCCGCTGATGCTTCAATTAAACGCGCGCCATGAAGTGGAAACGTCATGGTATCAAGTGTTTGTGGAACGATTACCTGAGCACTGCTTGTAGTCGTCATGCCTTACTGCCTTCTGATAAATGTGTTGTTACAAATGTGACCTAGCGTAGAAAATGTCATTCAATTTACGTCCTACGCCAATTTGTTAATAGTTAGTGCGATCTCTCTCACGGATCAATTCAGATCGCCTCGCTACTATGCGCCCACGAGTTCAGGAGCGCCTACGAGTTTTATACTCATGCGTTACTTTGAACCACTGAATAATGGTCCCTCTGACCTGTGGCCGTACAGCGAACGCCCTACACTAATAATGATTTACTGGCGGCCACTTTATTTCCTGTACCTTGATTCCTCATAAACGACTTCCTCTCGTCATTTTATAAGCCCTGCACACCAAGTTTACATCTAACTCTTTATTTCCCATGCTTTTATTCAAACGCATCTCTTTGATAAGCATATTGTTGGTGATCTTGCTGATCACTGCCGATTATTCCTGATCTTCAAGATCGGCAGCGGCGAGTCTTGCGGCCTGCAGCACAAGCGTTGAATACATTCGCGACTCAGCAGCCAGAGCATCATCCCACTTAGACCAAATACGTGAGATGTAAGTATCTCGACCCTCGCCAGTAAAGGCGAAGCTGTCATTAAAGGTATCAGCCATTTTCTTTAGGGACTTTTCTTCGTCATCAACCCATTTACCGCGGCTAAAGCCCGCTTCAACACCAGCTAACGCGGTTTTCGGGAAGTAAGGCAGTGGTGCTGTCATGCCTTGATAAAACAGTCGTACTAACTCAGCCAGCAAACTCTTCGCCTGAAGCGCATCGCCAATAGGTTGTAGCGTTTGGTGAACCACGCCTTCTTTTCTGTCGTAGCCAATAATATGGGTCGTTTTTCCATGTCCCATCACTGCACAACATAGATGATCAATCCACGCTGCCAAATAATCTTGAGAGCGTATTTTACCGCTACGGAAACGAACTAGACCCGATTGATAGTTTTTAGTTAACCAACCCATCAAACGAACAGGTTTGCCTTCGCCTAACACATCAAATTCGATATTCACTTCGAGATCTTGCTGCGGTGATCCGCTCACAAATCGAATTTCTTTGGCTAAGTCTTCCGCTTGAACACGGTTGGTTTCAAATTCGATATCACCAAAGGCGCCGACCGGTAATCGACCCTGTGCTTTTTGCTCAGAGACAAACAGGCGCACCGCTTCATCTGCACCTTCAGGATGGTCCAGCAACACTTGCAGCAGCGCATCTTTAAGCTGGAAGCTCTCTAGTCCATTGAGTACGAACGGCTCATCGTCTTCCATCACAGGAAGTGGCGGTTCAAACACCACTTTTAGACGGCGATTAAAGAAGTACTGCACTGGCAAACGCCAAAAACGCTGTAACTCAACCAAGTCGAGTTCCAACGGGTACGTTGCACCCAACAAATAGTCATCCAAGGCACGATTGAATTCACCACTACGTTCACCGGAACGGTTAGCCGCAGGAAGCCATTCTTTGGCGTAACTCAGCACATGGTTTGCGTCACCTTGAGTAAACGCCGCAGGGCTGAATGGTGTCATGGTGTGTTCAAAGCTGATCGCTTGAGTCAGGTTGATACCAGAATCATCGCTTGGCAACGCTTGGTCTTCACTTAAGCAGTAGTTCTGCTGGCAGTACTCGATCAACTCTGAAACCAATACCGACGGCACTCGCTCGGTATTATCTTGAATCGAGCGGCCGACATAGCTGATGTACAAGCACTCTTGCGCCGACAACATCGCCTCTAAGAATAGGTAGCGGTCATCATCTCGACGAGAACGATCTCCCGGACGAGTGCGTCCGTTCATCAAATCAAAACCTTCCGGCGGCATTGAGCGTGGGTAAACACCGTCATTCATGCCTAATAGACAAACGGTTTTGAACGGGATAGAACGCATCGGCATCAGAGTACAGAAATTCACTTGCCCCGCTAAGAAACGCTGACTGATACGCGCGCCCGACAGTTTATTGTTTAAGTACTGATAAATGATGCTTGGCGATAGCTCTTGTTCGTACAAGGCATCATCAAGCTGTTCATTCAGTTGAGAAAGTGCATCACGAATCGACTTAAGCACCACCTCGCCTTCTAGCTCAACGGCAAAGAAATCGTCAATCATTTGCAGCAAGGTTTCACGCCACATATCGATGGATTGCGTCTCAGTAAGGCGTTGACGGTAATGGGCAATACGGTCAATAAAGTGCGCTAACTTACCTGCAAGTTCAGCGTTAATGCCCTGAACTTCGTTATAAGCTGCAATTGGAGAGTGTTCGGTTTCAAACAGACCCGCAGAATCCGACATCGCATAACCCAATAACATTCGCTGGATACCAAATAGCCAGGTATTTTGCTCGGTGGCAGGCAAATCAAACTCAGTTGCGGTAGACGAATCGACACCCCAACGGATGCCTGCTTCTTCAACCCACTGCTTAGCTTGCTCGAATTGAAATTCATCAATGCCAAAGCGTGCCATCATCGCTGGGATTTCTAGTAGCTCTAACAACTCAGACGCTAAACAACGCGTATTCGGTAGCGCGACCAACTGCATGAACGCGGTCAGAATCGGGCTCTCTTGGTCTGCCGTTCGATCCGAGATCGAGTAAGGGATATAACGCTCACCCGGAGCATTACCAAATACCGCCTGAATAGCAGGGCTGTAAGCATTGATGTCTGCCACCATCACAATGATATCGCGTGGTTTTAAGCTTGGATCAGCATCAAACATCGCTAACAACTGGTCATGGAGAACCTCCACCTCGCGCATTGGGCTGTGACAAGCGTGTACCGTCAACGAACGATCGCCCAGCTCAACCACTTGTTTGTGGTTGCTGGAGTCTAAGATGTGATCGTCTTGGTGCTCTTCTAACTCAAGAATATCGGCTTGCAGTTGATGCAGCAGGCTGTCTCTCTCGACATCAATAAAGAACTCATGCTCTTCGCTGTCTGATTGAGACAGCAAGAACAGGTTATCTCTGCCCAGTTTACCCATAGACGCCAGTAAGCTATTACCGACCGCTTGGCTGGTATGCAGTTCGTCTTCAATATTGGCTTCAATGCCATCTTTTAATGGTGAGACTTCGCCTTCTAGCTGAGGTAAACCATCAACCAAAGCAAACTGCTTACGACGCTGCGCTTCCACTCTCGCCAAGTATTTACGGTCACGAATATCGCCCCAGTAATGTTGGCAAGGGTTGGTAAACATCAGGTGGACATCAATCTGCTCGCCAAGCGCTTTCAATGCGTCCATATAACGAGGAGGCAGTGACGAAATACCAAACACAAACAGACGTTTCGGCAGGTGTTGTAACTGGCCTTGTTGATTAGCTAACGCTTCAATGAAGTCGTGATACAAGTTACCACGGTGATATTTCGATTGGCCTTGAGAGAGCGTTTGCTCGTAGAGTGCCTTCCACAAAATTGGCTGCCAAGGGTGCTCTTGCTGCCCTTCATCATCGACCAATTCAGCAACGGGCTCTCCCGCTTCCCACATCGCCATCCACTCCGGTCGATACACTAAGTATCCATCGAAGATATCGGCAATTTTCTCTGCCAATTGATACAGCTTCGAATCATCTTCGTCGTTTTCAAGATAGCGTTGCAGCGGTAAGAAATCAGGGTGGTCAAGCTTAGCGGGTAGCAAACTCATCAACTTCCACGTCATCGCTTCTTTATTAAAAGCACTGCGTTTCGGTACGTCAGGAAGCACTTGGGTGAACATATCCCAAATGAAAGTTGCTGGAAGAGGAAAATCGATATTTGCTGCTACACCAAACTCTTTGGCGAGTTCCATCTTAAGCCATTGAGACATGCCTGGGCTCTGAACCAAGATCTGCTCTTTTTCGAAAGGATTGGCTAAAGGGTCACTTTTGATTAAGTGAACGAGAAGAATTTTTAAAGTATCAACTTTATTGGAATGGTAAACAGTAAACAAAGTGCACTCACGCTAATCTTGCCACAATATACTGCCAGATTAGCATAAGTGCTGAGTTTGGATGAGGAATATAAGCTTATGAAATACCGAAAGCTTAAGGTCCGTTTATCTTTTGAACTATTGCCCTTTACAATCTGCCCGCTACCGCACTTAAAACACGGTGAGGTTTGTAGTTCATGTAATAACGAACCGCCACATAACCCACTACAAACGTTGCCACAATCAATTCTAGATACGCTAGGCCAAACACTTGATTGATGTAATGCGCTTCAATACCTTGTGCTTGCATCCACGCAGCCAGTTTGAACAAGGCTGTTGCACCAATCACGATTGGGAAGGTAAACGCTGCATAACCAGGGCTAAATGGAAGACGAAGTAGTTTGAAAAACGCCATATAGATAATGAACGTCATCAACACTGCAATACCAAATAGTAAACCAATGATCACAGGTGAAGGGTTAGCAGTAACGGTTAAGTAACCCGCCAAAGATAGGCTTGCCGGTGCTGCCATAATCGCAATCGTTGGTTTTGCAGCATCTGGCACTTCGTGAGAGAAGATCAAACGGTAAACCATGATTGGTAGCATTACTGCGTAAACCAATAAGCCGAATACCAAAGTCGCGTTAGCTACTGGCTCTAAAACTGGATTACCTGAGAAAGAGACGTCAGCGACGATAATACCGATCGGTGGCACAAACCAGCTTGGCACCATGTGGTGAATCTCAAAGTTTTTAGCTCTGTGGTACAAAAAGCTCGTTAGAAAAACAACATGCAAAGCCACAGAAGCCAACCACATAGCTTCTTGTAAGAATTGAGAGATTGGCGCCAAAGACGCTGACACCACCATGCACCCCATTGCAAATGTTGGTACCACACTGCCGACAACAGGGTGAGCAAGATCTTCACGCAATAGGTGACCATGAATCAAAAATTTCACAGCTAAAACAAGAAGTAATACCGCCGCAATGCCAGCACTGATCCACTGCACCAAACCCGGTGTGTGTAAGATACCTTGTGCGACTAGAACACCATCCCAACACCAGCCTAAGCTTGCAATTGCGAGTGCTAACCCTGCCATGGGTGTTGGAGCTCCTGTTAATCTATATTTAATACGTTGAATCATGTCAGCCTCTCTTAAACCTAATTCACTAAACTTGTGAACTCATCAGCTTGTTGAAGCCATAATACGCTTGCGCTTCGTTAAACAATATCCAATTATATATAACAAGTGTTCATCAATACTGAACAGAATCCATTTTCACCAGCAGAGTAAAACTAGGAATCTGATGGCTAATATTTCAATAAAACAGCTCAAAGTGTTCGTCACTATTACTCAGCACTCGACATTGACTGCTGCCTCTGAGGCTCTGTTTCTGTCTAAAGCGGCGGTCAGCATGGCACTAGGCGAAATGGAGAAACAACTCGGACACTCTCTATTTGACCGGGTCAACAACCGATTAATTCTCAACCAAGAGGGACATAAGTTACTTCCATTGGCGGATGAAATATTACATCGTGCTGCTGGTATTGATGTTTTGTTCCGTGATGATCAGCCTTTAAGTGGCAATCTAAAGGTCGGCGCGAGTGACACGATTGGTAATCAGGTCGCACCGTTTATTTTGTCAGGCTTTCGCGAACGAACTCAACATCAGGATCAAAGCTTGTTCATTTCAAACAGTGCACTGATCTGCCAAAAGTTGGTGGATTATGAACTTGATATCGCGCTAATTGAAGGAAAAACATTACACCCTGAACTCATTTCGAGTCAGTTTAGCAGCGATGAAATGTGTATTATTGTTAGTAATCAACATCCTCTCGTTTCAAAAGAAAAAGTGACTTTAAGCGATTTGGAAGATAGTCACTGGATTCTACGTGAATCAGGCTCAGGGACCCGCGAGTTTTTCCTTCGTGCCGTTGCGCCTCGCATCGAACATTGGTATGAATCCTTTGAACTCAACACCACTGAAGCGATCATCAATTCAGTTTCAGCCAATCTTGGATTCGCTTGTTTATCACGATTGGCGGCGCAACGAGCGATTGATTCAGGCCGAGTGAAAGCGCTCGATGTGCCACTCGACATGAAACGACGTTTCTGGATGCTGGTACACAAGGACAAATACCAGAGCCCACTACTGAAATCTTTCATGAGTTATTGTGAAGACTGGGCTACACATCAAGATTGAGGCCGCATTGTTAGGGCTCCAACTGGACTTTTAACATCAGAAACTGTATAAAAAGCCAGTAAAATTTATCAAACTTAGAGGATTAACCATGGCTGTTATCGTCAAGTACGTGGTGGAACGCAACGGAGAAGAGAAAATGACTTTTACCTCTAAAGCCGAAGCTGACGCATACGACAAAATGCTGGATATGGCTGATGAGCTTTTTGAACTGTTAGGCAAAAGCGATTTAGTTGAAGATGAAGGCAAGCAAGAAGAACTTGCAATGTACCTAGCGAAGAACAAAGAAGAAGTTCTTTACGCATTAGGTGCTAAGCGTAAGCCAGCTCCGAAAAAAGCTAAGAAGCTTGAAGCTGTTGAAGCTGTTGAAGACGCAGAAGAAGATGCAGCTTAACTAGCTGATACCTTTCTAAAAAACGTCAATGACGCCTCTAATCAGAGTTCGTTATTGGCGTTTTTTTATACTTATCGAAATATAATGAAGCTTGTTTATAGTCGAAATCGCTCTAAACATTCGCTTGCATGAAAGTGTGAGGAAGATCTAATCTATAGCCATCAGGTGATGGGGTTCCACCTAAGCTTTTGCTTCAACCGCCCGTTCTTTCCGAACAGTGCTAATGACTCCTACAGAATCGAAAACAGGTAATACTGTTGGACGTATCGCTATTCCTCCATTTTGAAATGGACTTAGTCTATTAAGACCAAGTTCCATGACACCTTTGGATTATCGATACTCAAGATCTGTAGTGAATTAGCCGCACCTCTTCCAACACGTCCTGTTTTCTCAACGCCCTAGGCCTTAAATGGCTCTATAAGTGAGAAAACATTATGCACTACTCTTCAGAAATTCAATCAATGTGCCCTATTCAAAGGGGTGATCTTCACAATTCAGCTCCAATTCCAGTTGAAGGCGCAATGGTTAGCCCAAAAGATGTCATCGCTATTTCTGGCTTAAGCCACGGTGTTGGCACTTGTGCACCACAACAAGGTGCTGCAAAACTGACTCTTAACGTAAAAAACGGCATCATCGAAGAAGCATTAATCGAAACGATTGGTTGTTCAGGTATGACTCAATCTGCCGCGATGGCTGCGGAAATCCTCACCGGAAAAACCATTCTAGAAGCGCTGAATACTGACTTAGTATGTGACGCTATCAACGTAGCGATGCGCGAAATCTTCCTGCAGTTTGTTTACGGTCGAACTCAGTCTGCTTTCTCTGAAGGTGGCCTAGAAATCGGCGCAGCACTAGAAGACTTAGGTCAAACACAGCGTAGCCAAGTCGGCACCAGTTATTCAACCTCAGCGAAAGGCGTTCGTTACCTAGAACTTGCAGAAGGTTACGTAACTAAGCTTGCACTTGATGATCACAGCGAAGTGATTGGCTATGAATATCTCAACCTCGGCAAAATGATGAAGGCGATTAACCAAGGCGTACCAGCGAATGAAGCTGCTGACCTTGCGACAGGGACTTATGGTCGCTTCGACGAAGCCGTGACCACCATTAACCCACGCCAACAATAATTTTTGCCAATAAAAGAGGAAAGATATGATGAACACTCAATTTAATGAATCAGTAACTCGCGTATTGGCAAAAATGAACTTCGACTCTTTAGAGCAAGCAAACCAATACTGTTTATCACACAATGTCGATCCAAAAGCATTAGTGATGGACACTCAACCTATCGCATTTGAAAGCGCAGCTGACGCTTACACTCTTGGTGCAGCATTGGCTCTGTTCCGTAAAGCGAACAACGCAGAACAAGCAGCGAATATCATTGGTGAAGGCCTTCAAGCATTCACAAAACCCGGCAGTGTTGCGGAGCAACGCCAAGTCGGTATCGGCCATGGCGCACTGGCTGCTCGCCTTCTCAATGAAGAGAGCCACTGCTTTGCTTTCCTTGCAGGCCATGAGTCTTTTGCTGCTGCAGAAGGTGCGATCAAGATTGCACTGAACGTGAACAAATCACGCAAAACACCATTGAAAGTTATCTTGAACGGTCTAGGTAAAGATGCCGCTTACCTAATCTCTCGCATCAATGGCTTTACTTATGTTCGCACTCAATTTGATTACCAAACGGGTGAGCTAGTTGAAACAGAACGTCGCCGCTTCTCACAAGGCCCTCGTGGCGAGATCTTGTGTTACGGCGCTGATGATGTACGTGAAGGTGTAGCGATCATGCACAGAGAAGAAGTGGATGTGAGTATCACGGGTAACTCAACCAACCCAACACGCTTCCAACACCCTGTTGCTGGTATCTACAAAGCAGAACGCACTCGCCAAGGTTTGCCATACTTCTCAGTTGCTTCAGGTGGCGGTACAGGTCGAACATTGCACCCAGATAACGTAGCAGCAGGCCCAGCGTCTTACGGCATGACCGATACCATGGGCAGAATGCACGCTGATGCTCAGTTCGCAGGTAGCTCTTCAGTTCCTGCTCACGTGGCGATGATGGGCTTCATCGGCATGGGCAACAACCCAATGGTCGGAGCGACGGTTGCATTGGCTGTGGCAGTGAGTGAATCTCAACACGCATAACGACAAAGTGAGTCCCACAATCTGCCTGTTATGTAGAGTCTGTTAGTTGAGAATCAAGCAATAACGGACGACTAAAACTCTACACCTATCACTAAAACCAAACAGCCAGCCTTATGCTGGCTGTTTTTTATTCACACTTGCTCTACTATCTATTTCTAATAATTATTTGTATCTAAGATTAAATACATTCTGCTGTCGTATTTAACTACATATTTTCAAAGGAATAATATGAAAGAGCTCATCATTCATACCATTACCGTGTTCATGGGCTTTTTTGCCATCATGAACCCTATCGCCAACACACCGATCTTTCTTTGATTAACAGGTGATAATGATAGGGAAACGGTCAAGTCTATCGCTTTCCGCTCAGTGTTCATCGCCTTCATCATCGTCAGCACCTTTGCTGTCTCGGGTAAACTCATCTTCGACCTCTTTGGTATCACGCTTTACGCGCTTCGTATCACCGGCGGGATCCTCGTGTTCTTGATTGGCTTTCATATGCTGCAAGGTGACTCAACACACTCTAAAGCAAAAGAGAAGGTCAACTCAGACGCTCAACAAGATGCGGCGCTCAGTATCGCCGTCTCGCCACTGGCAATGCCAATATTAGCCGGACCGGGCACCATTGCCACCGCGATGAACTTTGCCAGCACCGAAGGCATCTACGAAACCATCATCACCATCGTCGCCTTTGGCCTACTATGCGCCTTAACCTACGTATTGTTTGTATTTGGCGAGCGCTTCGTTAAAGCCGTTGGACCAAGTGCATTGAATGTAATTACCCGAATGATGGGTTTGATACTCGCCGTTATTGGTATGCAGATGCTGATTGAAGGTATTGAACAAGCTCATAAGGCGCTGTTTATCTAAAGAGGGGATTCACAGGAGAATGTTGATTAACGCACCAATCAATTTGTGTTGATCTGCAGTGTTTTCTCATTGCAGAAAACTATCTCTCAAAAGACAAGCAATATCATTTTACAGACTTTATCCCGATACGCCCTTTCATAACGAGGGCGCTCTCTTTATGATGAACGCAATTAAATTAACTTTGCTAACGGCAGCGCTTGTTATTCGAGCCGTTGTTTTGGAATAGCAAAATCAAGACTCAACACATGGAGATTCAACATGGCTTATTTTTCACTAGCCTTCGGTACGGCAACCAAAAATCGCGACAATAAAATCATTGAAGCGTTCTTCCCTAACCCGCTTCTAAACCCAAGCGACGCTCTTGTAGCAGCTGTAGCTGAAGTGTCAGGTTACGCTGAAGGCAACCAAGCTATCGAAATCTCTGCTGCACAAAGCGCAGAACTGGCGAAAGCATTCGCAGCAAACGATGATGCAGCTAACGCATCTTTCGCAGAAAAAGCGGCAGCGTCTGAACAGCCACTTGTTCTTGTTGTTCTTGCTACTGACGAGAAGCCAGCATCAGTTGCTGAAGGCTTCCTAAAGCTACAACTTATCTCTAACCGCCTAGTACAACCACACGGTACGGTACTGGACGGCATCTTCGGTCTACTGCACAACATCGCATGGACAAACGAAGGCCCTATCGACCTACCTGAGCTGGCTGAGCGTCAAATCGAAGCTCGCCTTGCAGGTCGTGCTCTGTCTGTAGATTGCGTAGACAAGTTCCCTAAAATGGTGGACTACGTAGTACCAACAGGTATTCGTATTGCTGACACTTCTCGTGTTCGTCTTGGCGCACACGTAGGCGAAGGCACAACAGTAATGCACGAAGGTTTCATCAACTTCAATGCTGGTACAACTGGCGTGAGCATGGTTGAAGGTCGTATCTCTGCGGGTGTTGTTGTAGGTAACGGTTCAGACATCGGCGGCGGCGCTTCTATCATGGGTACTCTGTCTGGTGGCGGTACGATGGTTATCTCTATCGGCGAAAACTGCCTACTAGGCGCAAACGCTGGTCTTGGCTTCCCTATGGGCGACCGTTGTACGGTTGAGTCTGGTCTTTACGTGACTGCGGGTACTAAGGTTCGCATGTTAGATAAAGAAGGCAACGAAGTAGAGATCATTAAAGCTCGCGATCTAGCTGGCGTTTCTGATCTTCTGTTCCGTCGTAACTCAATCACTGGCCAAATTGAATGTCTTGCGAACAAGTCTGCTGTTGAGCTAAACAGCGAACTACACAGCAACAACTAATCTAAGCGCTAGATGCTAGATGCTAGATGCTAGATGCTAGATGCTAGATGCTAGAAAATAATAAGCCGCTGGGGTTCAATCCAGCGGCTTTTTTGTATGTTCTGGGAATCATTATTGCCCCATTACCAGTCAGAGTTAACAGAATGTTAACATGTATTTGCCCTACTAAAAGTAATCCCTTGTCTGTTGGATATTTGCAAGGCAAACTGCTGGGCAAAAGTTCGAAAACACTCTGAATGTCTAAAAATCGCCATATTTTCGAAACTAGGGATTTTATATCATTGGCTTTTCGGTTTCGGTTTCGGTGGCTGAAAGTTTGGGATAATTTGAAAACCATTTGGACATAGCTATGCCTGTACTCTTACCAGAGTACTAGCGGCAGAAGTTTCATAATTTCTGTTGCGCTGCGCTTACAAACCGATAAGAACATAAATCGATATCTACTTAGCCATCTTTACATACCTTTACATCACATGACGTTATCTTACTTACATTAGTATATTCTTAAGTAGTGAAACAAAGAGAAGGAAAACGTCATGAAAATCAAAAGCACGATAATCGCGTTACTCGGTATCGTTATTGCCTTCGGAGCAATGGCTGGTGGCATGAATAACAATATGTCACGCCCAGTATTTTCACAGTTTGATCTCGATGGTGATGGCAAGATAACCGAAGCCGAGTTCAATCAAGCACGCTCAGAACGTATTGCCCAGCGAGCAGAAGAGGGACGTACGTTGAAAAATATCAATCAAAGCCACAGTTTTGCTTCGTTAGATAGCAACGCGGATCGCGCTATCTCTCAACAAGAGTTTAATGCTCATCAAGGCATGGTGAACCCCAAAAATACCATGGGCAAAGGCAAAAACAATCAGTAGCTCAATTCAATCAGGCCTCCATTTGTGAGGCCTGACTTATTTTGAGATCAAGGAAGCAAATCCGCTTATGTTGGTGTGCTACCTTTTGCTTAAGGAAAAGCTAATATATAGTAAGGGAATCGCTATGACTAGGTATAGCTGGTTACAAAGGGCTCTGTTTGTTCCTCCTGTTTTGTTGGGCATCGCGTTATTGGTGATCGCACCAGGGATGAAGGCTGAACCGCCTAATGCGAGTAATACGGCTGCTAAAAAGGTGGTTCGGGTGTTGAAAGTCGAGCCGCGAAATATCCAACCTTCTGCCATCGGATATGGACATACCGAGTCTGTTCAAGACTGGCAGGCACAGTCTGAACTTGACGGCGCGGTTGTGTGGGTTTCTGAGCAATACAAAACGGGCGCTATTATCCGCAAAGACAGCGAACTCCTTAGAATTGACCCCACCGCTTATCAACTTACTATTGCCCGTTTGCAAGCTGAGCTTGAAGTGCTAATGCTAACGAATCAGACCATTATCGATTCGCTCAAGATTGCAGAGAAAGAGTTTGAGGTACAACAGTCAGAATATGCCCGCTCAATCAAATTGAGTGAAACCGGGCATATCTCCAAAACAGAGAAAGACCGCGCGACCAAAGACTTGCTCAGCAGCCAGCAACAGCTCCAGACACAGAAAAACCAACTGGCAATTAATCAAGCGCAGCAAAAGGTTTTGCAAACGGAACTAGCACTTGCAAACCGAGATCTCGAACAAACCGTAATTAAAGCCCCATTTGATATTCGCATTGTCGAAACCTTGGTTGGACTCGCCGAGTATGTCAACAAGGGGGAATTGCTGCTCAAAGCGGATGACATCGATGCCGTTGAGGTTCGCGCGCAGTTTCCGCTTGGTAAAATGCGTCCGCTAAGAAATTCCAATCGCTTTGACTCGCTTGACGAAGATGTTCATAGCAACTTGAGCGCGACAGTCGAGCTCCAAGCAGGCGATAAAGTAATTACTTGGCCTGCCGAGATCAGCCGCTCCGGCGGTGAAATCGATGCTCAGACTCAAAGCCAAAGCCTGGTTGCACAAGTAAATCAGCCCTATCAGCAAGCCATTCCCGGGGAGAAGCCACCACTTATTCGTGGGACTTTCGTTAAAGTCACGATTAAAGCACCAATGATGGAGCAACAAGTCTTGCTACCGATAAACGCCATCCATGATGGTAAAGTTTACACTGTCTCTGAAGGTAAACTGAAAAGCAAACCTGTCAGGATAGATTTCGCCCAAGGGCAGGTTGCGGTGATCAAATCTGGCGTGGAATTCGGTGATGTGGTTGTGCTAAGTAAACTTTCACCCGCCGTTGAGGGGATGGCTTTACAACCGCAACCGGATGAGAAAATCGGCCTTTGGTTGGATACGCAGAGCGGATTTAAAGCCCTAAACGCGATTCAGAAAGAGGGCAAATTATGATCGCTTTTTTTGCTCGGCACACCACTGGCGCCAATGTCCTGATGATGGCGGTACTGCTGTTAGGGGCTTTTGCCTTGCCCAAACTGCAGAAAGACACTTTTCCGTTGACGCCGACCAAAAATATTGAGGTTCGGATCGTTTATCCGGGCGCGTCACCTTTTGAGATGATGGAAGAAGTGTGTTACCCGTTGGAAGATTCTCTCGATAAGCTGAGTGGAATTAAAGAGTTAAGCTGTGATGCCCGAGAGAGTTTGGTCATCGCCAATGTGGAAATCGGCGATGATGAAGACATTGACACTTTAACCAGCGATATTCAACAGCAGGTTAACGCCATCAGTGATTTTCCGGATCGAGTTGAGCAGATCACGGTGTCGAAACTGGACCGAGTGGCAACGGTGGCCAGTGTCGCGATTACCGGCAATATGTCAGATAGGGACTTATATCTCTATGCCCAACAAATTAAGCACAAGTTAAAAGAGAGCCCATTGATCGCTCAGGTGACCGTGAGCGGTTTTGCGGATCAAGAAATAGAAATTCGCGTATCGCAGTGGAAGTTGCAGCAGTACGGCCTGAGTGTGTCCGACTTGTCCAATCTAGTACAACAGCAAAGTATCAGCACTCCTGCTGGCGTATTTAGTAATGACTTGGAAGAGATCAGCGTCCGCTTCGACCACTTAGGCAGCAACGTCAGAGACTTCGAAAATATCGTGATTAAATCCAGTGAGACGGGGACTCAGGTTCGCCTCGGTGATGTTGCCGTTATTCAGCAGAAGTTCACTAGCGATGAAAATCAAATCCTGTTCAATGGTCAGCGTGCCGCTTTGCTTCAGGTGTCCAAAACGCAATTTCAAGATACCTTAACGGTCAAAGATGCGATCGTCAGCATCGTTGAAAAAGAACAGGCGAGAGCCCCTGAAGGCGTCGCTTTAACCATCACCCAAGATTCCAGCACCAATATTATTGAGCGTCTGAGAATCCTCACCAGCAATGGCGCACAGGGATTAGCACTGGCATTTTTGATGTTGTGGGCGTTTTTTAATATTCGCTTTAGCTTTTGGGTCACCATGGGGCTGCCGGTTTCATTCCTTGGCGCCATTTTTGCGATACAACTTCTCGGTTATACCCTGAATATGATGACGCTGGTCGGGCTGATTGTCGCGATTGGTCTGCTAATGGACGACTCGTTGATCATTGCAGAAAACATCGCTGCCAAGAGGCAACAAGGGCTACCCGCGTTTGACGCTGCAGTTGAAGGTACCAAACAAGTCTTCCCAGGTGTGATTGCATCGTTTGCTACCACCATCATGGTGATAGGGCCGCTGATGTTTCTCACAGGCAAGATGGGCGAAGTACTACGCTATATTCCCATCGTGTTATTGATGACCTTGCTTGTTAGTCTGATAGAAGCTTTCTTGATCTTGCCGTCTCATTTGGCACATAGCCATACTGAATCTCGCTCTAATCCTATACGGGACAAGTTCATTGCCGGTTTTGAAAACATCAGAGACAGATTCTTTGTGCCAGTGAGTGTCAAGGCGATGAATGCACCTTATCTTTCAGTAGGGATATTGGTGATGGTGGTGATGATTTCAACCGCTTCCATTTCGTCAGGTTGGCTGAAATTCAAAGCCATGCCTGCCTTGGAAAGTGATGTGCTGCAGGCGCGTATCTTGCTCCCTCAAGGCAGTTTACTGAGCCAGACAGAGGCGGTGGTGGAGAAGGTTTCAAACGCGCTTGATGAACTCAACCAAGAATACGCAGAGAAATACCCAAGCTCAAAACCTTTGGTCGCGAGCACCACGATCATGTTCAACTCAAATGCTGATGCTAATGAGTCGGGGCCGCATATGGCAACCGTCAGTGCCGATCTATTGCCAGCGCAATTTAGGCAGCAGAGCATTAAAGATCTGATCCAAGATTGGAAACAAAAAGTAGGCCCTACGGCGGATGTGGTTTCACTCAAGTTTACCGATAAAGAACGGGGCATTGCTGGCAATGGCATTGATATTCGGGTTCAGGGTGAGTCGTTACAAGAGCTCAATCAAGTCAGCCGCTCGCTGGTGAAATGGTTGAAGGGATTTGACGGTGTCTATAACCTCTCCACCGATCTGCGTGAGGGCAGAACCGAATTTCACGTTAACCTTAAAGATGAAGCTGGCGTGATGGGAGTTAATGCTTCCAACATTGCTCAAACGCTGCGCAGCGCGGTAAAAGGCAGTACTGATCTGACGGTTTTCCAACAAGGCGAGCTGGTGGATATTAGTGTGAGACTGGATGAGTTTACGCACCAAGCTAGCCTGTATGAGTTGAATAACTTGATGGTGACGGCAGGCAATGGAACCCTAGTTCCATTATCAAGTGTTGCGACGTTTGACAGAAAACAAGCCTTCTCGCGAATTCACCGCATTAATGGGATGAACACTGTGGTTGTGCAAGGCAATATCGATACGCGGGTTGCCAATGCGCGTGAAATCATGCTGCAGTTCAATAGCGAATTTGTCTCGCAAACTCAACACAAATTCCCAGACATCACCTTCACCTCGCAAGGTCAGGATAAAGAAAGCTCAGATACGGGCTCCTCGCTGGCGACCTTCTTTGCTCTTGGCGTGGTGGGGATTTATCTTATTTTAGTGTTCCTGTTACAAAGCTACACTCAACCGATTGCTGTGCTGCTGGCAATCCCTATGGGCTGGATTGGTGTGGTATGGGGGCACTTGGGCATGGGGTTCGATTTGACTATTCCAAGCTTGGTTGGCTTTGCTACCTTAGCGGGTATCGTCGTTAACGATAACATTCTGTTGGTCAATTTTATTAAGAAGAATATCGCCCAAGGTGAGCGCTTGATAGACGCTTGTCGAGAGGCGGTACGTGACCGATTTAGAGCGATATTTATCACCTCGTTAACCACATTTGCAGGATTGCTTCCACTGTTAACCGAAACCAGTACGCAAGCGCAATTTCTGATCCCGTTAATTGCCAGTATTGCGTTTGGCTTAGTCTCGGCTACGTTACTAGCGTCAATTGTTGTGCCTTGCGTGCTGCTTATTTTGGACGATTTAAAGCTGACCAAATGGGCAGAAGGTGCTCAATCTTCCCTTTGAGGCCCTTGGGAGTGCATGCTGAACCATGTCATTTAGCCCGGCATGAAAATGGTAGTTTGCGTAGAATTTATTTGGCGATTAAACCCTATCACTGACTGCTGTTTTTTTGCGTACAAAAAACAATAGGGTCAGGTCTTGTCTTTTGCTCTTTGGTGGCAGTTTTTCTATCAGGTTTAGTTATTTGTCATACCTGAAGTTATTAGTCATTTGCTAATGTTTGATTTTCCAAAACTCATTTCTGTCCAAAAGTTTGTTATACACACATCCACTATACGGTGATCCCTACACCACACTCACCACCAAAAAAAGCGCAGACCTTTCGATCTGCGCTTGTGGTTATTGTCCCGATAACACTGTTTAAATCGTTTTCAATTAACCCACGTTCTTACGTGCGTTTTGGAACATACGCATCCAAGCGCCATTCTCGCCCCAACCTTCCGGAGACCAAGAGTTTGCAACCGTACGGAATACACGCTCTGGGTGAGGCATCATAATTGTCACGCGGCCGTCAGTCGTTGTTAAACCTGTGATAGCGTTTGGCGAACCATTCGGGTTATTCGGGTATTGCTGCGTTTGGTTACCGTTGTTATCAACGTAACGTAGAGCAACCGTACCTGAGTTTTCAATCGCGTTTAGGTGGTCGTTATCACGTACTTCTACGCGGCCTTCACCGTGAGAAACAGCGATTGGCATACGAGAACCTTCCATGCCGTTGAAGAATACAGAATCTGACTTCTGAACTTCTACTAGGCTGAAACGTGCTTCAAAGCGCTCAGATTCGTTGCGAACGAAACGTGGCCAGTACTCCGCACCTGGGATAAGTTCACGTAGATTCGACAGCATCTGACAACCGTTACACACACCTAGAGAGAAGGTATCTTCACGCTTGAAGAAGTTTTCAAACTGGTCACGAGTAGAGTCATTAAACAAAACCGACTTCGCCCAACCTTCACCAGCACCTAGTACATCACCGTAAGAGAAGCCACCACATGCCACAAGGCCGTTGTATTCTTCTAGTACCGCTTGACCTGTTAGGATGTCGCTCATGTGAATATCAGTTGCTTCGAAGCCTGCACGGTCGAATGCTGCTGCCATTTCAACGTGAGAGTTAACACCCTGCTCACGTAGAATCGCCATCTTAGGCTTAGCACCTGTGTTGATGAACGGTGCTGCGATGTCTTCGTTTACGTCAAAGCTCAGTTTCACGTTCAGACCAGGGTCCGAGTTGTCTTTCTTCGCTTCATGTTCTTGGTCAGCACATACTGGGTTATCACGCAGACCTTGCATCTTGTGCGTTGTCTCAGCCCAGATAGTACGTAGTTCAGTACGGTTACGTTCAATCACTACAGACTCGCCAGACTTAATCACTAGTTCATCTGATGCTTCCCCTTCACCAACAACGCTGCCAATCACATGAGAACATGCTTCTAGACCGTTAGCTGCAAGAGTAGAAAGTACTGCGTCTAGGTCGTCGTTACGGACTTGGATTACTGCACCTAGCTCTTCGTTGAACAGTGCTGCTAGCGTGTCTTCACCTAACGCTTCAATGTTTGCATTAACACCACAGTGACCTGCGAATGCCATTTCTGCTAGCGTTACGAATAGACCACCATCGCCTTTATCGTGGTAAGCGACAACTTGGTCGTTCGCTACAAGTGCTTGAACGCCTTCGTAGAAACCTTTTAGTTGCGCTGCGTTGTCTACGTCTGCTGGCTTGTCACCAAGCTGCTTGTAAACCTGTGCAAGTGCTGTTGCACCCATACGGTTTTTGCCGTTACCTAGGTCGATAAGAACTAGGCTTGTATTACCTTTGTCAGTGCGAAGCTGAGGAGTAATCGTCTTACGAACATCTTCAACACGTGCAAACGCAGTGATAACAAGAGATAGCGGAGACGTTACTTCTTTCTGCTCGCCATTCTCTTCCCACTTAGTCTTCATCGACATTGAGTCTTTACCCACTGGGATAGTTAGACCCAGAGCTGGACATAGTTCTTCACCAACCGCTTTAACCGCTTCGTAAAGACCTGCATCTTCACCTGGGTGACCTGCTGGAGACATCCAGTTAGCCGACAGTTTAATGTGTTTGATATCGCCGATGTTGGTCGCTGCGATGTTAGTAATTGCTTCACCAACCGCTAGACGAGCCGATGCGCCGAAGTCTAGAAGTGCCACTGGCGTACGCTCACCAAGAGACATAGCCTCACCGTGGTAAGAGTCGTAGCTTGCCGCTGTTACTGCGCAGTTAGCAACAGGAACCTGCCATGGACCAACCATTTGGTCACGAGCTACAAGGCCTGTTACCGAGCGGTCACCGATGGTGATAAGGAATGTTTTCTCAGCGACTGTTGGCAAGCGAAGAACACGGTCAACCGCTTCGTTCATCTCGATGCCAGAACGGTCAATCGCAGGGTTGTTAGCTTTTAGCGTTTTCGCGTCACGGTGCATCTTAGGTGTTTTACCTAATAGGATGTCCATTGGCATGTCGATTGGCGTGTTGTCGAAGTGTGAATCTTCTAATTTCAGATCACGTTCTTCAGTTGCTTTACCAACCACTGCGTACGGTGCACGTTCACGCTTACAAATCGCGTCGAACGTTGCCATGTCTTTATCAGCAACCGCCATTACATAACGCTCTTGAGATTCGTTACACCAGATCTCAAGTGGGCTCATGCCCGGCTCATCGTTTGGCACGTCACGTAGATTAAAGATACCGCCACGCTCGCCATCGTCGACTAGCTCAGGAAGAGCATTCGAGATACCGCCCGCGCCCACATCGTGGATAAATGCGATTGGGTTCGCATCACCAAGCTGCCAACAACGGTCGATAACTTCCTGACAACGACGCTCCATCTCTGGGTTTTCACGTTGTACAGAAGCGAAATCAAGATCTTCAGAAGAAGAACCAGAATCCATTGAAGATGCCGCACCGCCGCCAAGGCCGATGTTCATCGCAGGACCACCTAGAACGATTAGGCTTGCACCTACCGGGATCTCTTTCTTCTGAACGTGCTCATCACGGATGTTGCCAAGACCACCAGCTAGCATGATTGGTTTGTGGTAACCACGCACTTCTTCACCTGCGTGAGAGTTTACTTTCTCTTCGTAAGTACGGAAGTAGCCAAGTAGGTTTGGACGACCAAATTCGTTGTTGAATGCCGCGCCACCAAGAGGACCTTCAAGCATGATATCCAGAGCAGTAACGATACGGCTTGGCTTACCAAAGTCAGTTTCCCAAGGTTGAACGAAGTTCGGGATCTTAAGGTTAGATACAGAGAAAGCAACAAGACCCGCTTTTGGCTTACCACCAATACCGGTTGCGCCTTCATCACGGATTTCACCGCCTGAACCTGTCGATGCGCCTGGCCACGGTGAGATTGCCGTTGGGTGGTTGTGCGTTTCAACTTTCATCAAGATGTGTGTTTTTTCTTGGTGGTAGCTGTACTGGCGAGTTTCTGGATCTGGGAAGAAACGACCAACTTCAGAACCTGTCATTACCGCTGCGTTATCTTTATAAGCAGACAGAACATGTTCTGGTGTCGTTTCAAAGGTGTTCTTAATCATCTTGAACAATGATTTTTCTTGCTTAACGCCATCGATAGTCCAATCAGCGTTAAAGATCTTATGACGACAGTGCTCTGAGTTCGCTTGTGCAAACATCATTAGCTCGATGTCCGTCGGGTTACGACCTAGCTTCTCAGTGAAGCTTTCAAGAAGGTAATCAATCTCATCTTCTGCAAGTGCAAGACCTAGGGTAACGTTTGCTTTTTCAAGCGCTTTACGTCCACCAGTTAGTAGGTCAACTTCCGCATAAGGAGCAGGTTCAGCAACGGTAAATAGTGCCGCCGCTGATTCGAAGTCAGTGAAAACCACTTCCATCATACGGTCGTGCAGGATTGCTTTCAGCTCAACAAGTTGAAGTTCAGAAAGTTCAGCAGAGGTTTCAATGTAGAAAGCAGTACCGCGCTCTAGACGTGACACTTTAGCCAGTCCGCAGTTGTGTGCGATATCTGTTGATTTTGAAGACCAAGGCGAGATAGTGCCTGGGCGTGGCGTTGCAAGCAGCAGTAAACCTTCAGGTTCATGCTCTTCAATCGTTGGACCGTAAGTCAGTAGCTTTTCTAGCTTCTCAACTTCAGACTCATCTAGGTCTGCCGTTAGATCAGCAAAGTGGGCAAACTCAGCGTAAATACCTGTTACAGGTAAGCTTAATTCACGACAAAGCTCTAAAAGCTTGTTAACACGAAACTCAGATAGAGCTGGGGAGCCACGCAAAATTCTCATGTGCTTACGTCTCTTATGCAGTTGATTAAGGTAGTATTGGAATAAATTCAGTGGGTTAAAGGAAAAACCTAACTGTTTTCTTCGAAGCTATTCCCGAAGGTTTAAAAACCTATGCCGATCCCACCTCTTCAATGCGAGCGCATTATAAAGCATTTCTTTTTGTGACGTAACACCAAAAGCAACCGTTTGCGTGATTTTTTTTATCTTTCTGCGTAAATGGTACTTTTGCTGCATTTATCACCACTTTTACAACTGTTTAATTAAACCTGCTTTGCCAGCCTTGCGGGGTTTGGTATAAAGGAGCTTCCACTTTTCGAGATTTCATTTTGATGCCTAAATTTACGCTCATCTTTTCGTCTAAGTTCCTTCTGCTCGCCATCGCCCTATTTGGGTTGGCTGGATGCCAGATTGAATCTGAACCTAAAAGTGTCCTTGAGCAGATACGAGATCGTGGCGTTCTTCGTGTCGGCACCCTAAATAACCAACTCTCTTATTACATCGGTCCTGATGGTCCTGCTGGCTTGGATTACGAATTAGCTCGTGAATTTGCGCAGGAGCTTGGTGTAAAGCTTGAGGTTAAACCCGCTTACCGTTTGTCTGGCTTGTTCCCTGCACTGCAGAAAGGCGAAATCGATCTTATCGCGACCGGCTTAACGCAAAACAACAAACTGACACGAGCTTATCGCGCCGCACCTGCTTATTACTACGTAAGCCAACAGGTCGTATACAAAAAAGGCCAGTGGCGACCGAGAAACCTTGAACAACTGATCAATTTCGAGAATGAGCGTCAGGTTGACTTTGTTAAAGCACAAACTGAATCAGAAGAGGCGGCGTCTACTGACACATTAACGCCATCTTTGGTTGTGGTGAAAGACTCACACTTCGAGCCAACACTAAAGCAGCTGCAGAAAACACACGATGACTTTATCTATGATGCGGTCGGCAATGCTGATATCAACGACCTGCTCAAAGAAGTATCGACTGGCGAGCGCTTATTTACGGTTGCGGACTCAATTGAGCTGTCACTGGCACAACGTTTATACCCAGACGTAGCTTTGGCTTTTGAACTGACAGAAGACCAACCTATCTCTTGGTATTTGCAGAAGTCTGAAGATGAAAGCCTTTATGCTCTGTTGATTGAGTTCTTCGGTAACCTAAAACAGTCTGGTGAACTGGCTTCACTAGAAGAGAAATACATCGGCCACATCGGCACTTTTGACTACGTTGATACTCGTGCCTTTATCCGCGCACTGGACAGCAAGTTGCCAAAATGGTCGCCGCTATTTCAAAGGTACTCTCAAGAATTTGATTGGCGCTTGATTGCCGCTTTGGCCTACCAAGAATCACACTGGAACCCTGTTGCGCGCTCACCAACGGGTGTTCGTGGCATGATGATGTTGACACTGCCCACCGCGAAGAGTGTTGGGGTAACCAACCGTCTCGACCCGAACCAGTCGGTACAAGGCGGTGTTGAGTACCTGCGTCGTATCGTGAACCGAGTACCAGATTCAATCACTCAACACGAAAAGATCTGGTTTGCACTTGCTTCATACAATGTCGGTTACGGGCACATGATGGACGCGCGTCGCCTCACGAAGGCACAAGGAGGAGATCCTGATGCTTGGGGCGATGTGAAAGACAGATTACCTCTGTTAAGACAGAAGAAGTACTACAGCCAAACTCGATATGGGTATGCGCGTGGTGATGAAGCGAGAAATTACGTTGAAAACATTCGCCGTTATTACCAAAGCATTATTGGCCATGTAAATAAGCGCAATAAAGAACAAGAAGCGACCCTTGAAGGTTTGGTGGTGATCCCACCTTTAGAAACCTCAGGTGCTGAATCGAGTATCAGCGCAGCTCAGTCGACAGTAAGCAGTTCTGAGCCTTCACAGTAAAACCCAAAAGAGCAATGCCATCTAGCATTGCTCTTTTTTATTGTCTTTTTTCGACTCTTCTTTCGTCACTAAGGGATAAGGGAAGCAGGCAAGAAAATGATGATGAGATCTAGAGTGTCATATTGCAGTAACAATCGAACCTTATAACGGCACACCACAATCAAGATTATGCTCTGTTGCACTGCAATGCTGGCTTTAGACTAGAACTGCTCTTCTATTTAAGCCAAGCGTGCGACAGGCCAAACAAACGAATAACACTATAATTAAATCGTTAGTCCAAACTAAAAAGTCAGACGACAAATAGGAAATCATTGAAATGATGAAGAAACTGAAATCGAAACGCCTTGATAAGACCGTTGCTGCAAACCGTCGTAAGCGTATGCTTTCAAATAATAAGAAGAAGATCATTTGGCGCAATCGCGCTTTCATGCAGATGATTGCTGAGTAAATGTAGTTACTCAGTCAGTTTGCTTGGCACTCTTGCGATAGAGAGTGCCGAAAGTACGCTGCTATTTCTTATTGCCAGCCTTCATCTCTGCTTCTAAACGCTGCTCTTCCAACAGACGTTCTTGCTTTCGCTTCTCTTTTATCTCTTTTCTACGACGCTTGAAAAACGCTTGTAATTGCTCACGGCACTCTTCCTCTAACAAACCATGTTCAACGTCGGCATAGTGGTATGAGGCCTGGCTTTCAAACAAATTCAACACTGTACCTGCAGCGCCTGCTTTTAAGTCTGGAGCACCAAACACAATGCGCTTTACTCGGCTGTGTAGCAAGGCACCTGCGCACATTGGGCAAGGCTCTAGCGTAACGTATAAAGTGGTATCGAGTAGCCGATAGTTTTCTAAGGTTTGACCGGCTTTACGCAAGGTTTCAATTTCTGCGTGTGCCGTAGCATCGTGGCTGCCAATCGAACGGTTCCATCCTTCAGAGATAATCTCCCCATCTTTTACTAATACTGCACCAACAGGAACCTCTCCCTCGCTCTCTGCTTGCGTAGCCACCTCGATGGCGCGTCGCATGAAGATTTCATCTTGAGGGGTGAATTGATGGTCTGACAAAGGGAACTCCAGAAACAAAGGATAAAAACGAAAATAGGTATGCGGTGAAGCATACCTAATCTTAGAGATAATGAACAATAAAGAGGTAATAGACAACAACAGACAATGAACCATTGCCGCTTGCTGGTTGGTCGAACTGTTAGCTATTAGCGTCTTCTATGTCATCGGCTATTGGCGTCGCTTTGATACTCACAATGCGATTGTTCTCAACAGAGATAATTTCAAACTGCCACTGCTGGTATTGAACAACTTCGCCTGCATCCGGTAAGCGCCCTATTAACCATGTCACAAGGCCATTCAGCGTTTGGAAGCTCTCGCTTTCGCCCTCAAAATCCGATAGCTCTAAACGGTTTTTCAGTTCACTGATAGGAATCAATCCATCCACCAACAAACCGTCTTCCACTTGCTCGGTCCAAAGATCGTTCGGATTATTCGATAGCTCGCCAGCAATCGCCTCAAGAATATCGTAATGAGTCACAAGACCTTGAACATCGCCATACTCGTCGACAATGAATGCCATCTCGGTGACCGACTCTTTAAAGTAGCCAAGTAGACGCAGAGCTTTCATCGATTCTGGAACATAGATCGGCGAGCGAGACAGCCCCATGATCACCTGAATGCTTAGATTGCCCGCCTGATTCAGCAAGGCTTTGGCTGACACTGTACCCACCACTTTATTGAGGTGATCTTGGCACAATGGAAACACACTGTGTTTTGATGAACGCAGTTTCTTTAATATCTGCTCAACGGGTTGGTCGACATCCAGAAAGTCGATGTCTCGACGCGGAGTCATCAATGAGCTCACAAGACGATCATCAAGCTGCAAGATATTACGAATCATCTCTTGTTCGCCGCGTTCAATCACACCCGATTCTGAGCCCTCTTTCACAAGTGCATGGATATCATCTTCGGTAACGCTATCTTCTTCACCGCCTCGGCCCATCAACTTAAGAATACCTTCCGTTGAAGCCGACAACGCAAACACAAACGGCGTCGCGATTTTAGATAACCAGAAGATTGGCAGCGCGACTAACACAGCAATGTTTTCAGCTTGAGACTGAGCAAAACGCTTTGGTACCAACTCACCGACAACGATAGCGAAATAAGTAATACCTACCACCACAACCGCAGTAGACAAGATGTTCGCTTGTGTTGGGTCTAGTCCCCACAGTTCAAGTTGAACGGCTAGTGGAGCCGATAGCGTCGCCTCACCCACAATCCCGCTGAGTAGGCCGATTACCGTGATACCGATTTGGATTGTAGAGAGGAAGCGGGTTGGGTTTTCTTTGAGATCAAGAGCAACCTGAGCGGAGCGGTGTTTTTCGGCTAAGCGTTTCAGCCGACTATTTTTTGCTGCTACCAATGCAATCTCAGACATGGCAAACAGACCATTTAAAACAATTAACCCTACTAAAAGCAGAATTTTCATGTGGCTTGGATTTCCTAAATTTACCGGCCAACAATTAGCCGTAATCCGGAGTATAAGCTGAGTGCCTTTATTTTGAATATAAAAAGCTTTGGATATAGAAAGTTTTGGATATAAAAACCTTGGATATAAAAAACGGAAAAAATAGCGAAAAAAAGCCCGCACATTTCGGTGCGGGCTTAGCAATGAATAAAGCTTAGTTTTGCTTAGTTCAATCTTACATTGTGTAAGTGTAAGGTGCTTGGATACCTAGTGGGATACCAAGAGCCCAGTAAGCTAGCAAGAAGATAGACCAACCGATTAACATCGCAATCGAGAATGGCATCATTAGAGAAGCTAGAGTACCGATACCTGTCGACTTAACGTAGCGCTGACAGTAAACAACAACCAGTGGGAAGAACACCATTAGTGGAGAGATGATGTTAGACACTGAGTCACCTACACGGTAAGCCGCTTGAGATAGCTCAGGAGAGATACCCACAACCATTAGCATTGGAACTAGGATAGGACCAATCAGTGCCCACTTAGCTGAAGCAGAACCAACAAGAAGGTTAACTGCAGCCGTTAGTAGAATCATACCAACAACCGTTGCTTCACCTGGAAGGTCCATCGCTTTCAAGCCTTCAGCACCGTAAAGTGCCAGCATAGTACCGATGTTTGATTGAGCGAATGCAGATAGGAACTGAGCACAGAAGAACGACATTACAATGTATGCGCCCATCGTTGCCATCGTCTCAGACATTGCTTTGATAACATCATTACTATTCTTGAATGTACCCGCTACACGGCCGTAGACGATACCCGGAATAATAAACAGGATGAAGATCAGAGGAACGATAGACTTCATTACTGGTGCTGAGAACGCCGTTAATTCGCCTTCAGGTGAACGAAGTGCTGAGTTTTCAGGCATTAGAGCCGCGATAAGCAGACCAATACCGGCAACCATTGCCCAACCAGCGAATTTGAATGCTTTAGATTCAATGGCTGTGAACGTACCTAGATCAGGTGCTTGTTCTGCATCTTCATCTACAGGCGTATTAGCAAGACGAGGCTCGATAATTTTCTCTGTAACGTACCAACCAATTGCCACAATTAGAATTGAAGACAAACCAGTAAAGAAGATGTTCGCTAGAGGGTTGATCACATATGCAGGGTCAAGAACGTTTGCCGCTGTTTGAGTGAAACCAGCTAGTAGCGGATCAATACCTGAAGGGATAAAGTTCGCTGAGAAACCACCTGATACACCAGCAAACGCTGCTGCAATACCCGCTAGAGGGTGACGACCCGCAGCGTGGAAGATGATACCGCCAAGAGGGATTACTAGAACGTAACCTGCATCAGCTGCTGTGTGAGACACGATAGCAACCAAGATTAGCATCGGCGTTAGTAGCTTAGCTGGCGTGAAGTTAAGCATCTTCTTAAGGCCAGTCGTAATGAAGCCTGAAGAGTCTGCAACGCCAACACCTAGCATAGCAACAAGTACGATGCCTAGAGGTGCGAAGCCTGTGAACGTGGTAACCATATTCGCTAGGAAGCTAGCAAGCGCTTCACCAGTTAGTAGGTTGTTTACTTCAAGAGCAGCACCCGTTTGAGGGTTGATTAAGTCGAATGAAAGATTCGATAAAAGTGCAGATGCTACCCATACAATAACTAGAGCCCAGAAGAACAGGATTGCTGGATCTGGAATTTTGTTGCCGGCGCGTTCAATGAAGTTTAGAAAGCGGTCCATACCACTGATCTTCTCAGTCGATGGTGCTTTTTTTACGGCTTGGTTACTCATTGTAACTCCATATGTGATGTTGTTTTGTTTAGGCCTAATATAAGTTTTGACCACGGCCTATTGGTACAGCACATATTCTATTAAAGTCGCTGTTAAAAAGCACAAGGTTCCACATCATTTTCCATAAATGGAGACATATTTTGCAAAAATACTGTACAACAGCAACAATATAAAAACACAAAAAACACCATTCCATATACAGAGTTTTAACTGGCACGTAAACAATGTCCGAGGAGTGAAAACTATCAGTAAAGGGGATGCGTAGGCCTTGGCATGCAGTAAACGTTTGCTTAATAGATCAATCAAATTCACTGTATTTGGAGAGCATAGTTTCGAGGTAAATACTTTGTGCGTGGTTCATACGATCTTGCCATGCAATTGTGACAGTAATGCTTTTTAATGCGCTAGACAGAGCACCGTTTGCATTAGTCACTTCACAAGTCATGGCATAGGCAGACCCCGACAAACCGGATAAAGGATCTGAACTTGCTGTGTTGAGACAATGACTCGCCTGATTTAGTTCTGAAAAAGGAATTAAACCTACCGCCCCACTCGCATTAGACGCCCGAGTTCGATAATACTCCATCTGCCTTTCAGCAAAATGCAGCGCTTCGATACTCTGAATCGCATAGTCGGCTTTCTGCTCAGTGTAGGTCTGCAGCTTGACCATGCCTAACGCGGCCACGCCCACCAGTAGAAAAGAGATAAGTACTTCAAGTAAACTAAAACCACGCTGGTTAGAAATCACTCCATGAGCCCTTTTTCCACTGTATTTCGACAGGTTCATCATGCGGGTTGTATTCTCCTCGATAATCTAGATTCATCGAGCCTTTAATCGTAGAAAGCCCCCCGATTGAATCCAAAAATATGCCTCCTTTAGGGAAGAAGGAAGCGTTAGCTATATAGGTACTATTTTCTTTAACCAATAAAGAGTAATCCATCGTTGCTGGTAACTTATCCCAACTATCAGCAAGAAAGTCCGTGTTGTTTTCAGCACCTGAAGCGTCCTTGAAGACACTCATGTCATTCAAGTGATAAAAAGCACCATCAAGTACACTGGCGTTTCCATTTGCGAAAATCCCATTTTCGACCACTAAAGATCGTGGTGTGATCGTTCCTGCACTATCCACAATATTAATGGCTGGGTGCCAAACTACACAGTCCCCAATGACCCACACCTTAGTTTTACCAGCTGAAAAGGCATCATTGATTCGAGTACTGCACTCCTTGCCCACGTATTTATTTGTGTTTGAATCGAAATCTACATGCACGGTATTCCCGTGAGAATCCGTCTCTAATAGGTTTATTACCTCATATTCATTACTTTTAAGGGCGTTGATATTGTCCGTTGTTTTCTTTACCCCGAAGTAGTTTTCGAAACCATTTAGATTGGTGTCATGAACGTAATCACTCATAAAAGCACCGCTAGGATCACTACCCGATGCGGTAATCGTTGCGCTCTCACTCAAGTCAGTTACCGCATCTTTACAAGCGCTAAAATCTGCAGGTGCATTCTCAGGATTAGAAACGGTGGTTAAGCTCCCCCCTGTACCTTTGGTGTGTATAACAGAGTCGAAAAACCGAACTGCCACACACTCATATACACCGTTGTTACTGGTTTCACTGAGCTCAGGGTCGATATCCATGATGTCCTCGGAAATAATTTCGAGAGCCGATATTGCTTGTATGGCCCCCAAACCCGAATCATTAGAAAATCGAATTTCTTTATTAATCGATGTTCTGTTGGCGGTTGAGACAAGGATATTAGCGTTATCGGATGATTTATCTAATGAAGAAAGCTTGTTGCTACAGGAATCCAGGAGATCACCTGGGATCGCGGTACTGCTGTTTTCAATAATAACGCTTAGACCACACTCCAATCCCCCCTCGGCGGTCCAATGTTCTTTGCGAGCTTGAACCTCGTTTTGAGCACGCTTTATTTGGTAAAAAGTGGTTTTAAAGCTACCAAGAGAAACGATCAGCACACCAATCAATAGAATACTGACTAGAAGTAGTGTTACCGCTCCATTTTGCTTTAATCGCATCATTGCCAATTCCTTTGTACCACTGAAGTCACTACTCTCTGACTTTCATCTGCATTCACAAGAGAAGCTTCTAGAGCGATATCGACTCTTTGCGAGATTGCCAGACTGTTAGATAACTCAGTTACAGAAACCAAAAAAAGTTCTACTTCTATTTGCTTTTCGAAAAACAAACTTTCACATGTCATTGCTCCCAAACCAGATGACGTAATCTGAGTGATATCTAATAAATAAGAAGATTCTTCTTGGCAATAGTTCAGCTTATTACCCTTAAATTGATAGACAATGTTTCGATAGGCCGAAGATGCGCTGTTTTGTCGATAAACAAAACCAACGTAAGATTCACTGGCACTGGATTGAAAGGTATAAATCGTATTGGCAGCGCCCGATAGCTTCACTGATTGTCCAGAGTCTGCATCATAACCGGCTCGCCAGAGCTCCTCTTTCATCATTTGAGTAGTAGCGAATAGGTTCTGAGATAAGAGCAGCTCCAAGCTCTTTTCTGAACTCAAACGTTGGTTGGTAACAAATACCGAGCCGATAGTACCGATAACAATCACACCGATCACAGAGGCCACTAACATTTCGACCAAGGTACTACCTTGAACACTCCTAGCCACAGATCTCATAACCATAATTACCTATGCTATTGCGCCCATCGCTGTTTGGGTCACTGCTGCAAATTCGGATCCGCCCTGTCGTTTTCGATGCGATGATTGAAAGTACATCCGACAGCGCATTCGTGGAGGCGAGTGAAACATTACCGTCTCGAAAACGTCCCCTGACGTTATCGATCGCAATTGAAGTACTATTGGAGAAATTAAAGTCTACTTTTATACCTCTATATGCCGAACCATCAAGATGCATAAGTACATTATCAGAAACGTAAAATGTTGAACTGCTCAACACCATATCCCAATCACCATCAGAACTTTCGGTTCCACCTAAGGCACCTGAAACCAAGAACAAAACATAAAGCTCTTGGTTACGAGTGACCGCTTCTGATCGGGCAGTAATAAGAAAACTATGAACCTCAGGGGCTAAGCGCTGTAGTTTAGAAGAAGCCAACAAAGAACTAAAACTAGGGGCAGCCGCAGCCAGTAGCACTGAAAGCACCACTACAGTAATCAGCAGCTCTAATAGCGTAAACCCGCGAGTCATTTCCCAAATTCCTATGTAATAACTTGAGCAACCGTACTCAACCTTGCACACATGCTAACACTAAGGAAAAATAGCCAGATAAGTGAAAAGGAAGTCCTCGTGATGATTCGAAAAAATAAATGCAACAGCAACAACACGCGCGTAAAAGGGATGACATTGATCGAGTTATTGATTGTGGTTGCCATCATTGGGATTTTGGGGGCTATCGCCTATCCGAGCTATACCAACCACGTAGTGACTGGACATCGAACTAGCGCACTCGCTGACATAGCTCGAATTCAATTAGAACTAGAAGCAGCCTATGACAGCGGTTATGACTGGAGTGGTATTGTTTCGGGAAGCGATTGTTTGATCTGCGATACCGAAGCGAGTCGTTTTGTTTTCAGTGTCACCAGTTCGGCTTCTGCTGCCTATACGATTACAGCAACACCTCAGTCGGGAGTAGGTCAAGATAAAGACAACTGCTTCGATGGACAAAACCATAAAGTGCTCACTCTCGACAGTGCTAATGTCGAATACCCAGAAGCCTGCTGGATGTAGTGTGATGAGGGTTTCAGGTGAAGAGAAAGAGAAAGAGAAAGAACCAGGTTTGAGATACAAAAAAAACCTGCTACATGAGCAGGTTTTTTAATTTTATCAACAACTTAAAGTATCAACAATCTAATTACTTAGTTAGGTCATCGAAGAAGTTTTTAACACCGCTGAAGAAACCTTCAGACTTTGGCTTGTGCTTGCTTGCCGCTTCACCACAACATGTTTCTTCGAATTCACGCAGTAGTTCTTTCTGGCGAGAGCTTAGCTTAACCGGTGTTTCAACCACTAGCTTAACGATTAGATCACCCACACCGCCACCACGAACGCCTTTCACGCCCTTGCCACGCATACGGAACATACGGCCCGTTTGTGTCTCTTCTGGTACCTTAAGGTTTACACGACCATCCAGTGTTGGAACTTCAACTTCACCGCCTAGAGCAGCCATAGAGAAGCTTACTGGTACTTCGCAGTAAAGGTTATTGCCGTCACGTTCGAAGATGTTGTGCTCTTTTACGTGTACTTGTACGTACAGATCGCCAGCTGGAGCGCCTTGCTCTCCCGCTTCGCCTTCGCCTGATAGACGAATACGATCGCCAGTATCAACACCAGCAGGGATCTTAACGTTAAGTGTTTTCGTCTTCTGTTTGCGACCTTGACCATGACATGAGTTACATGGGTCTTTGATGATCTTGCCTTTACCGTTACAAGTAGGACAAGTCTGTTGAACCGCAAAGAAACCTTGGCGCATTTGTACTTGGCCGTGGCCATGACAAGTGCCACACGTTTGTGCAGAAGAACCCGCTTTCGCGCCGCTGCCGTCACAAGTATCACACTCTACAAGTGTTGGTACTTCGATTTCTTTAGAAACACCACGAACCGCTTCTTCTAGAGAAAGTTCCATGTTGTAACGTAGATCTGAACCACGTTGTGCACGCTGTTGACCGCCACCACGACGACCGCCGCCGAAGATGTCGCCAAATACGTCACCGAAGATATCGCCGAAGTCACCTTGGCCACCGCCGCCGAAACCACCGCCGCCGCCCATGCCACCTTGTTCAAAGGCTGCATGACCGTATTGGTCGTAAGCTGCTTTCTTTTGAGAATCAGTTAGGATCTCGTACGCTACTTTTACTTCTTTAAACTTATCTGCTGCGGTCTCATCACCCTGGTTACGGTCCGGGTGGAATTTCATCGCTAAGCGTTTGTACGCTTTTTTAATATCGCGCTCTGATGCATCGCGGCTTACGCCTAATACTTCGTAAAAATCACGTTTTGACATGTTCTAGGTCACCAAAATAATTGCTACTACCGAATGATCACTTCAGTAGTCTGTGTATCAATCTAGATAAAAGTTCTGCCGGCTGAAATGCCGAATAAAGCTATTATCTAGATCGACAAGTCTAAATACAAATTTACGGACGTGAGAGTTACCTCTGACGCCCGCAATAATAAGTCTTTGAGACAAATTTCTAAGCAGATAGCTTGAGTCCTAAGTGGAAGCGCGGAGCCTACGTTAGTAGGTGGACACTTCCGATAACGAAATCAGGCTACTCTGCGACGAAATTATTTTTTGTCTTCTTTAACTTCTTCAAACTCAGCGTCTACAACATCGTCGTCTTGCTTAGGTTGTTCACCAGCGTCAGCACCAGCTTGTTCAGCTTGAGCTTTCTGTTGAGCAATTTCCATTAGCTTTTGAGCTGCTTGCATAAGTTCTTGAACTTTAGCGTCGATAGCTTCTTTATCGTTACCAGACTTAACTTCTTCTAGTGCAGTGATAGCCGCTTCGATTTTAGCTTTCTCGTCTGCAGGTAGAGCTTCACCAGCTTCTTCTACTTGCTTCTTAGTGCCGTGAATCATTTGGTCAGCTTGGTTACGTGCAGTTACTAGCTCTTCGAACTTTTTGTCCGCTTCTTTGTTAGCTTCTGCTTCTTGTACCATTGCTTCGATCTCTTCCTCAGACAGGCCGCCTGATGCTTGGATAGTGATCTTCTGCTCTTTACCTGTTGCTTTATCTTTAGCAGATACGTTCAGGATACCATCAGCATCTAGGTCGAATGTTACTTCGATTTGTGGCATGCCACGTGGTGCTGGTTGGATACCTTCTAGGTTGAACTGACCAAGAGACTTGTTGTAAGTCGCTTGCTTACGCTCACCTTGAAGAACGTGGATAGTTACTGCGTTTTGGTTGTCTTCAGCTGTAGAGAACACTTGATCCGCTTTAGTAGGGATAGTTGTGTTTTTCTCGATAAGCTTAGTCATCACGCCGCCCATCGTTTCGATACCGAAAGATAGAGGAGTAACGTCTAGTAGTAGAACGTCTTTAACGTCACCTGCTAGTACACCACCTTGAACAGCAGCACCCATTGCAACAGCTTCGTCAGGGTTCACGTCTTTACGTGGCTCTTTACCGAAGAATTCAGTTACTTTAGCTTGAACCATAGGCATACGAGTTTGACCACCAACTAGGATAACGTCAGTGATTTCGCCTACCGATAGGTCAGCATCCGCTAGAGCAACTTTTAGTGGCTCAAGAGAACGTTGAACTAGGTCTTCAACTAGAGACTCAAGCTTCGCACGAGTCACTTTGATGTTCATGTGCTTAGGACCAGTCGCATCAGCAGTAACGTAAGGTAGGTTTACGTCAGTTTGAGTAGTAGAAGAAAGCTCGATTTTCGCTTTTTCTGCTGCTTCTTTAACACGCTGCATTGCTAGTGGATCAGCTTTAAGGTCGATACCTTGCTCTTTCTTGAACTCATCTACTAGGTAGTTGATCATGCGGTTATCGAAATCTTCACCACCAAGGTGAGTGTCACCGTTAGTTGAAAGAACTTCGAAAGTCTTCTCGCCTTCTACTTCATCGATTTCGATGATAGAGATATCGAATGTACCACCACCAAGGTCGTATACAGCGATAGTGCGATCACCACCTTGCTTGTCTAGGCCGTAAGCTAGAGCAGCAGCAGTTGGTTCGTTGATGATACGTTTAACATCTAGACCAGCGATACGGCCAGCATCTTTCGTTGCTTGACGTTGAGCATCGTTGAAGTAAGCAGGAACAGTTACTACTGCGCCAGTTACTTCTTCGCCTAGGAAGTCTTCAGCTGTTTTCTTCATTTTCTTAAGAACTTCAGCAGATACTTGAGGAGCAGCCATTTTTTGGCCTTGCGCTTCTACCCATGCATCACCGTTGTCAGCCTTAACAATGTTGAAAGGCATGATTTCGATATCGCGTTGAACTTCTTCATCTTCAAAACGACGACCGATTAGACGCTTGATAGCGAACAGTGTGTTTTGAGGGTTAGTAACAGCTTGACGTTTTGCAGGTTGACCAACTAGCGTTTCGCCTTCTGTGTATGCGATTACTGATGCTGTTGTGCGTTCGCCTTCAGCATTTTCAATTACGCGTGGTTTGTCGCCGTCAAGAACAGCAACACAAGAGTTAGTAGTACCTAAATCAATACCAATGATTTTACCCATCAGGCCATCTCCGAATATATATTATTTAGTTTTTTGCTATACCCACATATGTGGGGGTGGTAATCAGGGAATCAACCCTAAGACACAAAATTAAAGTGCAAATGTAATTTGCTTTCGTATGCACCATAGATAAGGGCTGCAAACTGGTTTTCAAGGGAATAAGTAAAAAAAATCTATTTTTTCCCGTATCTTTTTACATAAAGGTAAAAAGTGACCGATCCCTTGCCAATTAAGGCTCCAATGTTGAGAAACTCTCGCATTTGTCGCCACATTGAAACCTCAACCCTATTCCAGATGCCATAAAAAAAGACCTTCATGTGGAAGGTCTTTTTCAAATAGATATTAATCAGTTAAATATTGTTCAAATGGTGACTGATTCAGCCATATTATTGGTTGAGCACTAACTGGTAGAAGCTCGCTTGAGTGTAATCACCCGCTTCCATACCACGCCATTCACAGGCTGAGCTCGACTTCTTAGTGTTGCATTGATTGTATGCGCCCGCCTTGAAGTACATCCAGTCCTGTCCATAACCAAGGTCGATATCATGCCCCTGATACTTACCCTTAGCCAAATCAACATCATACGTCTTCACAATAGGATCGGCTGAGTTTGGATTCTTAGTAAAGGTTAAGTGCATGATGTTATCTTTGATATTCACATCGTATGAGAACACTTCACCTAGCTTGATGCCATCAGCAGGGTCCGAGCTGCCTTTTTTCAGGTTGTATTGACCAAATACATCATGGCGAATGTCTTTACGAAGTTTCTTTCCGTTTTCATCCTTCGCGTTTTTCATCTCTGTCGGCGGGTTTAACTCATAGTTCCACGTTAACGAACCATGCTCATGTTCTGGCAACTTGCGGTAAACAATTTT
Organism: Vibrio sp. 10N.261.52.C11; assembly: GCF_041471405.1. Taxonomy (NCBI): domain Bacteria; kingdom Pseudomonadati; phylum Pseudomonadota; class Gammaproteobacteria; order Vibrionales; family Vibrionaceae; genus Vibrio; species Vibrio sp. 10N.261.52.C11. The sequence goes on along the minus strand of NZ_JBFROI010000036.1, from coordinate 91,660 downwards.
CAGAGGTTCATTATCCGACCCATGGATTTGACCAATAACCACAGAGAATGCACCGGTTTTCTTATAGTTACCGCTGGTGCTCACCTGATCAACAGAAAGTGTTGCCGTCATCTGGCCACCGATAGAGCCAAACTCTTCCGCGTTCTTATGGCTTGAAATCGCGAAGTTGTTGCTCGGCGCAGAGTAGCTATCCGCTAGCATCGCTCTTAGCTCACTACGCGTGTTTTTACTGTTTGGCGTCGTTGGAGCTGTATTCGGAGCCACAAACACCATCGCACCAGACTCGGCATCCGTGTAGAACCATTTAGGGTGAACGTAAGGCGTGTCTACATTCGACAGTTCCTTTTTACCAATCTCCAGCGTTTTACCTTTTCTAGACCCTTCAGTCGTCAGCTCCGGTAAGTTAATTTTCCATTTAGATAAATCGAAGTTTCGTGCTGGTGCTTTTGCAGGGTCAAGATTGAACTGTTGACCAATATCGTGATTAGAAGCAAGAGCAGGAGCGGCTAAAAGGCTGGCAGTCAGTAGGCTAAGGTAAGACAGCTTCATTATTGGGTTTCCTTTATGTCGTCATAATGTAGGTTGTCAGAACAATAAAATAATATTGTATTATTATATGTGATCTATATTAAAGATTGAAAACTGATGACCCATTCAGCGCGAGTAAAAAGAAAAAATGAGACTTCGCACCAACATAGCCCCCTCTTTTAACTCAGCAGCAGACAGCCCAAAGTACCCAACAGCAGAAATAAAAAAGCCCCGCTCTGGTTGAGCGGGGCTTCGCAGTTATTGAGTCTTAATTAAGAATTAAGCTTCTGCTTTTTGCAGCTCAGCTTCTTCGTTAGCTTCAACGCCGATTTCGTTTTCAGATTTCGCTACGATAGTGTTAACCGCAGTATCACCAACAACGTTAGAAGAAGTACAGAACATGTCACAGATACGGTCAACAGCAGCAACAATCGCTAGACCTTCTGGTGGTAAACCTAGTTGGTGCAATAGAACACCGACCATCACAACACCGCCACCAGGAACACCACCAGCACCGATAGACAGTAGCAGGATAGTTAGACCAAGAGTGAAGATATCAGCAGTGTTGATTGGCTGACCAAATGCGTTTGCTACGAACATAGTTGCTAGTGCGATGTAGATAGATACACCAGACATGTTCATGGTTGCACCTAGTGGTACACCGAAACCTGCTACTGACTTAGATACGTTTAGTTTGTCAGTAAGAGTACGCATTGTTACTGGGATTGTTGCATTCGAACTTGCTGTAGATAGTGAGAATAGAACTTGCTCACGAGTTGCACGTAGGAACTGCTTTGGAGAAATACCAGTGAACGAACCAACCATCATTGGGTAGAAGAAGAAAATCCAGAACACAAGCATTGCAACCACAAGCGCCACATAGCCAGCAACTGACATTAGCGTGTCTGCATCCAGTGTTGCGCCCAGTTGAATCATCAGAGCAAATACACCGTATGGCGCCAAGCTCATTACTAGGCCGATAAGCTTCATCATGATTTCGTTAGCCATCTTGAATGTCTTGATAGCTGGGCCACCACGAGAATCAAGCGCTTGAATAGCAAGACCTGTCAAAATTGCCATGAAGATAATTTGTAGCATGTCGCCGCTTGCGAACGCTTCTACAGGGTTGCTAGGAACGATGTTAACAACAAGAGAGAAGATATCTGGTGTTTCAGTTGTTGTAAGCGCAATTGTCTCAGAAACCGTACCCGCAAGGTTCGCACCTGCACCTGGTTGGAAAATAAGACCAATCGTTAGCGCTGCTGAAATCGCGATGATGGTGTTAATAATGTAAAGACCAAAGGTTTTACCACCAAGACGGCCAAATGAACGAATATCTTTTAGCTCAACAATACCGCAAACAATAGATACGTATACAAGAGGAACTACAAGCAATTTGATAAGTGATACAAACATACCACCAGCACCTTCGGCAGCGCCAAGTAGATACGTATCAAAAATAGCAATACCGCTGAATAGGTACTGAATAGCAGTACCAATAAGTAGACCGGCGAACAAGCCTACAAAAATTTTACTTGAGAGCGATTTATCCATCGTTCTTCTCCAGTTTGTTGTGTTTGAAATTTGTACTTTTATAGTTATATATGCGACCAAAATCGCTATATGGCAGTGGATTTTACATATAAAGATAACAATTAAAAGTATTTATTTACAAAAACATCACAAATGTGACATCAAAACATTTACTCAATCACAACAAGTTTCATAACACAAAACTCTAAATCGCTGATCTGAATGAAATAAAAAGAACGACATTCTTAATGCGGTTTTGATGCTTATTTACGTGGACTCTCAAGTTATAGGCACAAAAAAAGAGAGGCCTATGCCTCTCTTTTTATTTTACGTAAACCAGTGATTTATTTTGTCGCTGCTACTAATTCAGTCAATGCGCCAGTCAACCACTTGGTAACGTAATACGTCATTACTTAGCAACCATAACCATCGCTGGGCGAACCACACGACCGTTTAGTTCGTAGCCTTTTTGCATCACAAACATAACCGTGTTTGATTCGTGATCTGGGCTTTCTTGAATAGACATCGCTTGGTGGAATTCAGGGTTGAACGCTTCACCTTCAGCGTTGATCTCTTTAAGACCAAACTTAGCAACTGTGTCTACGAACGTTTTGTGCGTTAGCTCAACACCTTCATACAGTGGCTTAACCACTTCGTTTTCAGCGTCTGCTGCTTGCATTGCACGCTCTAGGTTGTCGATTACAGGAAGCAGACCTTCAGCAAACTTGTTCAAAGCGAATTTACGCGCTTTATCAATTTCTTGTTCGCTACGGCGACGCATGTTTTCAACTTCAGCTTTCGCGCGAAGAACAGAATCTTGCTGCTCTTTCACTTTAGATTCACTAGAAAGCAGTGCAGCTTCCAGTTGAGCGATTTTTGCTTCCTGCTCATCAGCAGCGTCTTCATTCAGTTCAGCTTCTTCAACTTTCTCAGCTTCAGCAATGATCTGATCTAGTTCTTCTTCGGTTACTTTGTTTTCTTCGTTGCTCATGATATCTCCAGAATTCGTTTTCAATGCCAGTGACAGGCGTGTTTGCGCCTCAAATTGATATAAAACACTCGCATAGACGTTCAACTTGCCTTTATTATGGGGATGAAGAATTTTGATTCAAGCCTAATTCGTTTGGAAACGTTATGAAAAAGCCATTTGAAGTCATCGCCATTATTGGTAAACCTCGAGATCAGCAAGCAATTCAGACTCATAGAGAGCTCTATCAGTGGTTAAGTACTGAGGGTTATCAAGTGTTTGTTGATGATAGGCTCTCCAGCATTTTGGACGATATCCCACAAGAACATTTTTCTAGCCTGATTGAATTGGGTAAACGTGCCGATCTCGCAATTGTTGTGGGTGGTGATGGAAATATGCTCGGTGCGGCTAGAATTTTGTCACGTTTCGACATTTCAGTGATAGGTGTTAACCGAGGTAATCTTGGTTTCCTAACCGATCTCAACCCTGAAAACTTCCAGAGCGCGCTGACTGATGTGCTTAAGGGAGAGTTCATGGAAGAAGAACGCTTCTTACTTGAAACTGAAATTCATCGTCACGGCCAGATAAAAAGCCACAATGCAGCCCTTAATGAGGCTGTACTGCACCCCGGCCAAGTCGCGCACATGATCGAGTTCGAAGTGTATATCGATGACAGCTTCGCCTTCTCACAGCGCTCTGATGGCTTGATCGTCTCAACACCGACAGGTTCTACCGCTTATTCGCTTTCTGGCGGCGGCCCTATCCTGTCATCAAGCCTAAATGCTATCTCACTAGTGCCAATGTTCCCGCACACCCTTTCAAGCCGCCCACTTGTGGTGGATGGAAAGCGTCGTATCAAGCTTATCGTATCGCCTGATAACCGCGGTACACAGGAAGTCAGCTGCGATGGCCAAATCTCGCTACCGGTTTCTCCTGGCGATGAGATCCATATTTACCAAAGCCCGAATGTACTCAAGCTGATCCACCCTAAAGACTACAACTACTACCATGTTCTACGTAACAAACTAGGCTGGTCGAGTAAGCTGTTCTAAAAGAATAAACGCTCTAGTGGTAACCGAAAATTTGAAAGGCTGACGACATTCGTCAGCCTTTTTCATTACCAGTAAAAAGCCCGCCAACTCTCTCTTCGTCTCAATGATTCACACCGTCATTCCCAAGAAGGAGGAACGACTGAGTTGGGAATCTATAGCGGTTTCAGTGATCTACGAACAACCTCAATTCTGATAACAGTCACAAAAAAATTTCACCCACCGACTTTACTGTATAAAGAAACAGTATATACTGAGCTTATATACAGTATTGTTCAGTTATACAGGTAAATAAAAATGCTGGCTCATCTAAGTGTTAATAATTTCGCTATTGTTAAGTCTTTACAGCTAGAACTCTCTAAAGGCATGACAACAATCACCGGAGAAACTGGTGCGGGTAAATCTATCGCTATCGATGCTTTAGGCTTATGTCTTGGGGGAAGATCCGATGCAGGAATGGTTCGACAAGGTGAAGAAAAAACCGAAGTCAGTGCCGCTTTTTTACTTGAGAACAATCTGCATGCTACCCGCTGGTTAGAAGACAACGAGCTGCTTGATGGCGGTGAATGCATATTACGTAGAACCATCTCTAAAGAAGGTCGTTCTCGCGCATTCATTAACGGCAGTCCTGTCCCTCTTTCACAGTTGAAATCGCTTGGGCAGCTGTTGATCAACATTCATGGTCAACATGCGCATCATCAGTTGATGAAGAGCGATTACCAAATGGCCATGCTTGATCAATACGCAGGCCACTTGAACCTGTTGAAATCGACACGTAATGCTTACCAAGCCTGGCGACAAGCCGATAACCACTTGAAAGAGTTACGTGAAAATAGCCAGCAAAATCAAGCTCAAAAACAACTTCTTGAATACCAAATCAAAGAGTTAAATGAGCTGTCTATTGGGGAGGAAGAATATGAAGACCTCGAACAAGAGCATAAGCGCCTCTCCAATAGCGGAGAACTGGCCACAACCTGTCAGCAAGCTATCGAGCTTATTTATGAAGGCGAAGAAGTTAATGCGCTTGGTATTCTGCAATCGGCCAATAACTCCTTAATTCAGCTAGCTGAGCTAGATGAAAGATTAGCCGAGTTACCAAACTTGCTTTCCGAAGCCATTATTCAGATTGAAGAAACCAACAACGAGTTAAGAACATACCTAGACAGCATTGATGTTGATCCCGGTCGTATGGCTTACGTTGAGGAGCGTTTCTCTAAGGTGATGTCGATGTCTCGTAAACACCACGTGTTACCTGAAGAGCTGTATAAGCACCATCAAGACTTACTACAACAAGTTGAAGCGCTTGATTGCTCTGATGAAAAATTAGAAGAACTGGCAAACGAGGTGGAAAACCAATACCAATCGTTCGTTGCTAAATCAGAGAAGCTTCATAAATCTCGAACTCGTTACGCAAAAGAGCTCAACAAGCTGATCACGCAAAGCATGCACGAACTGAGCATGGAAAAAGCGCAGTTTGCCATTGAAGTGAACAACACCAACACACACCCTTCTCCATTGGGTATGGATAACGTGACCTTCATTGTTTCGACCAACCCAGGCCAACCGATGCAGCCGATTGCGAAAGTGGCCTCTGGTGGTGAGTTATCACGAATCTCATTAGCGATTCAGGTGATCACAGCGCAAAAAGTGGATACACCAAGCCTGATTTTCGATGAAGTCGATGTGGGTATCAGTGGACCAACCGCTGCGGTTGTCGGAAAAATGCTACGTAAGCTGGGCGAATCGACACAAGTTATGTGCGTGACTCACTTACCTCAAGTTGCCGGTTGCGGTCACCAACAACTTTTTGTAGCGAAGAACACTAAATCAGGTAAAACCGAGACTCAAATGCACACGCTTGATGAGCAACAACGCGTTTCAGAGCTTGCTCGACTGCTTGGTGGCAGCCAGATTACCGAATCGACGCTTGCCAACGCAAAAGAGTTATTAATCGCAGCTTAGGTTACATATTCGGCAACTTTCTGATAATTTACCGAAAATTCTTGGCAATTTTGCAACTTAATTCAAAATTGCCAGTCATAACAAGCTCAAAGCGCAAGGAGCTTTTTACTTCTTGCTGGAGCTTGTTTATTATCAGGCAGTATTTTAGCGAAGAAAGATCTCAAACTATGCGAATTAAAAAGTGGTTAGTTGCAGTTCCACTTGCACTAACAATGTTGACCGGTTGCTCTCTACTAGAGAAGTTGGTTTATCGAATTGACATCAATCAGGGTAACTATGTTGAACAAGAAGCTGTCGATCAGCTCAAGTTTGGCATGACAAAAACACAAGTTCGTTACGTTATGGGCTCACCAATGCTTATCGAAAACGGCTACCCAGATACGTGGTATTACATTTACCACCACCAAAAAGGCCATGAAGACCCTATTCAGAAAAACCTAGTCGTTAACTTTGATGCCACAGGCACTCTAGTAACGATCAACGGTGATTTTGAAGCCAGTGATGAGTTCTTCGAAAGCCTTCGCTAGCTTTCAACCAACAAAGCTTTCCAGTCAACAAAGCTCTTGGCCGATAAAGCTATCAGTCGACAAAGCTATCGGTCGACAAAGCAAGAATCGCAAAAGCCTGCTAACAAATTAGCTGCGTTGTCTAACCAACAGGCACAAAAAAGCTCGCCAATATAGCGAGCTCTCTTCTTAGTCAAACTGGTTTAGCATTACGATTTAGCCGCTGCTGCTTTCGCTTGCTCAGCACGCTTACGGCGAATCTCTTTTGGATCGGCTAACAGTGCACGGTAGATTTCGATACGGTCTTTATCACGAACCGTCGCATCTAGCTTAACGTTACGGCTGAACACGCCAACCTTATTTTTCGCTAAGTCGATTTCTGGATACAGTTCCAAAACACCAGACTGCGCAATAATCTCTTCCACAGTCGCGTTTTTGTTCACCACCAAGGTAAACACACGCTGTTCGTGCGGAAGCGCAAACACAACCTCTACGTGGATCATATCTGATTCAATAGTCATGGCTTAGTAAACCTGTTTCGCGCGTTGAGTAAAAGCACTGACCATATTGCTCGTCAGCTCATTGAAAACCTTACCAAATGCCATTTCAATCATTCGGCTAGAGAATTCAAACTCCAACTTAAGCTCAACCTTACACGCTTGATCGTCGAGCGGAGTGAAATACCAACCACCCTGCAGTTTCTTAAATGGGCCATCCACCAGCTCCATCAAGATCTCAGCGCCATCCGCTAAGCGGTTAGACGTAGTAAATGTTTTGCTGATACCGGCTTTAGATACATCAACCGAAGCCACCATAGCTGAATCTGAAGATTCGATCACACGTGAACCAGAACACCCTGGCAAAAACTCATGATAACGAGCAACATCATTGACCAAGCTGAACATCTGGTCGGCACTAAACGACACTAATGCTGAACGAGTAACCTTTGGCATATAGACTCCTGTTAAAGACAGCGTTACATTAACACAAACTGCAATTTTAATTGTATTGGGCCAGAGCGCAAATAAAAAGGATTCCCCAACTAGGGCGCAATCCGTATAATGAGGCCATTATGGCAAAGAATAAATCAAAATCAAAAGCCGGTAGTAATACCATTGCGCTTAATAAGAAAGCTCGCCACGAATATTTCATCGATGATGAGATAGAAGCGGGGCTTGAGCTACAAGGCTGGGAAGTAAAATCCCTACGTGAAGGCAAAACCAATATCGCAGAAAGCTACGTTTACATCCGAGATGGCGAAGCATTCATCAGTGGTATGACGATCACTCCGCTGACCCAAGCGAGTACTCATATCGTGGCGAACCCAACACGTATCCGTAAACTCCTGATGTCGAGAAAAGAACTCGATAACCTTATCGGTCGTATTAACCGTGAAGGCATGACACTTGTCGCAACCGCACTTTACTGGTCTCGCTCTTGGGCGAAGATTAAAGTTGGCGTAGCGAAAGGTAAAAAGCTGCACGATAAACGTACTGATATGAAAGAAAAAGATTGGGCGAGAGATAAAGCACGAATTATGAAGAGTAATTTGCGTTAATTTTAAGCACTTAAACGTACAGTGCTAGACAGGGTAAGCTTTTCTGGTACTATGCAAATAACACTTGGGGCTGATTTAGGATTCGACAGGAATTTTGAAGTCTGAGGTGCATGCCGTGGGGCGGTTGGCCACGTTAAAAGCCGCAAAAAAATAGTCGCAAACGACGAAAACTACGCACTAGCAGCTTAATAACCTGCTCAGAGCTCTCTTACCCTAGCTTCCGCTCGTAAGACGGGGACCAATAAGAGATCAAACCCAAACTAGCTAGCGCGGATTCTCCCACCTGAGAGGAAAAGCGCGAATTATAATTCAGGTTAGCCTTTAACTAGCGTGTCGGTTCGCAGGTTGCTGGTGAAATTAAAGATCGACTAAGCATGTAGTACCAATGATGAATGATTTTTGGACGCGGGTTCAACTCCCGCCAGCTCCACCAAACGTTTGGAAAGGGCCAACTCGAAAGAGTTGGCCCTTTTTTTATTTTTATTTTACTTGCCATAATATGAAAAATCACATTATTAACAATGAGTTACCATTAGCACATCAATAGTAAAACCAGACACTCAATAAAAAGCCACACATCCCATTACTGAAATGTGTGGCTGTTTAGAGCTGTTCTGATACGAACTTAGATAAGTTTAGGGGTTACTCCATATCACCTAACAAGTAATCTTCATCGCTGCTCACTACTGCGCCGTGCTTCAAGAAGTTCTTACCTAGGATCATGCTGTATTCGAAGCGAGAACGGTCTTGAAGGTTTACCCTCACCTCTTTCTCTAGGTCTCCGAGCTTAACCTTCATTTCTACCACAGGGCGAATGTTCACCTTCTCGCCTTTCTTGGCTTTGATACGCATTACATCAATCACTGGCTTGGTGAAATCTTGCTTATCGCCTTGGTTGTTTTGATAGGTAAAGCTCACCATGTCTTGGCCATCTTTCTTAAATCGTTTGATGTTGACTGCGTTCATTGAGCTTACATCCGCACCAGTGTCGAGCTTGGCCGGGAACTTCATGCCGTTCACTTCTACTACTTCAATATGCCCAACTTTAAACAGTGGTTCGGCTTTCAGAAGGTAATCAGAACGCGTATTAACGTAAACGCCCTCTTTTGCCATCTTCTTGCCTAAAATAAAGTACGCTTCTTTCTCATTTGTATTGAGCACGTCGATGGCGAACTCTTGCGTACGCACTTTTCCAGACACCGCAAACTCACCACTTACAACAGGGCGAGTATCATCCCCGACTTTAAGCTTCTTAATAATTGGCTTGGTCACCTTCTGCTTCTCACCATTTACATCCGTAAGATAAAATTCAACGGAAGCATCTTTGCCTTTACCTGTCATTTCAAAACTGTCGACCTTCAGCAAAGGTGTATTGACAGTGAAAGAAGCCACGGCCTTAAGCGGGAAGTTATCAATCGTAATGTCTTCTTCTGGTGAGATAATTAAAGGCTCACCAGCCTCCGCCACATCGCTAAAGCTCTCTGAACCTTCAGAAAGAATATTTTCTGCATTGGTATCAATCATGAAGAGCTCACTGGCTGTGCTGGTTCCAAATCTCAACTGCGACTCACTACTCGAGCGCTCACGTAGGTACACCAGAACGTCTTTAGTTGTGTTTTCATCGAGTTGAACTGGCACATAGACTAAAGGTCTCTTCTTACCGCTCACGCTTAACATACGAACCAACGGCAATGTCATCTCTTTTTGTTTGCCGTCGTTATCGAACATATCAAACGTCACTTCACTGTTCTTTTTGTCTATGTCGATGTCTTTAGCATGCAAAATACTGTAGCGGTTCTTTAAAGAGAAGGTCGCATTCATCGCCATTCCAGAGATAGACACCACCTCTTTACGGCCAACAACCGTCGCATTTTCTTGCTCTTGCAAGTAGTCATAACCCGCAAACACCAAAGCGTTATCAGCAAGGAAGGTTTTACCAATCAGCACAGGCGCAGAGAAGTGGCTTCTGTCGGTCAGGTTAACGTCTGTTTTTAGCTCTTGGTCTGCAATGGTGAGCGACATTTTTACGGTAGGGCGAAGCAAAGGCGTGCTGCTGGTGCGGCTGCGTATCATGCTGACACGCTCTAAAGGCGCTTCGATTAATACCATGTCTCCCGTCCGCGGGTTTTGAACCTTAAAAGACACCACAGCCTCATATTTCGCAAAGGTACTGCCATCCCAATCATCGTAATCAACATCGGAATTGTTCAACAGGTCTTCGGTTAACGCCGCCATCAACTCTTGGTCTTTGAGATTTTGGTAATCGGGATTAGAGCTCTTCACATGAATGTCTTCAGCATGCATAGAAGTGGTTTCCGCACCGGTATCAATTTTACCAATGAAAGGAACGTCTTTTAGCCCTTGAACGCTAGATAGGTACACGTTCTCAGTGCGACCTAATACCGACTTACCATCGAGTTCGTAAGTGGGATTTTGAGTGGTAGGTGAAGTGTCAGTAGCCAAAGTGTATTGTGAAAAAAGTAGAGTGCTTAAAAGAGTTAGAGCCAAAGGTATCTTTTTCATTAGTTGGTCCGTTGTGATCAGTTCACTAATAATACTGGCGTTTGCGCGAAGATTTCCCCCACCAGCAATGGTTCTCACATAACGTTAACGCTATGAGTTTTTAAATGACAAACCGATGACTTTGCGCTGCATTCGCTTATCGATTATTGACTAATGGATACCCAATAACCTTTTCAATGCTCGGTGTTCTATTGAAGAAATGAATACAAAAAAGGCCAACGACGAGCGCTGACCTTAGCTATTCAAAACACACCTGAAGCGAGTTTAACTTGCTAAAACACAAACGGTTCTAGATAAACATAGCACTAAAAAGTCCCGACTGTTTTCTTTGCACAGATAGCTCGAGCTTTTTCTGCGTCCTCACCTTTATTTTTGAGATAGCACTGTCGATAAGATTTGACGTAGCGCTCAAATAACACCTCGGCTTCAGGTTGTGGTTTAGAGAGCAGTTGGTTAACGAACTTTCTTGATCCAACCTCAAAATGCTGAGTATCGATTGGGCTATTCCAATCCCCTCCCCAGATCATAAATCCGTGATGGGCAAACAGCTCCACCACATCTTCAGCCATGCCGCGGCGTTCAATTTCATCACGAGCACGAAAACGAGTACGGTTCACATAACGAGTCGCAGATTGTGAAGGCTTTACCGTGATTCTTCCGTTGCTATCAAACTCTAAGAAAGGGTTTTGAACTGGGTTGATGTCGATTGCCACACCATAGGCATGTTTCGACCAACCTCCTCCGCCTGTAATAGGACGAGCGTTAAAGGCGCTGCTGTTGTTCGCATCCATTGAGGCGCTATCATCACCTCTGAATTCACGCATTAGGCGAGCGGAATGAAGAGGAAAATTGCGCTGTTTGAGCTCTGAAAAGATTTGTTCAACAGCAGGCGCAATAACATCAAGCACGATCATATTGCCCTGTTGCGTTTCCCCTTTGAAACTAATGAAATCGAAATCCACTTTGGATAGTCGCTCACAACCAACGGGCGCACCACTACTCAAGACATTGTTCTTTTTCATCATGTCGCATTGCCATTGAGATATAGGAGCGACTTGGGCATAACTCACTGCACTGAGCACAGTGGCCAGACAGCCGACAATAAAACGTTTCATATCAAAAACTCAAAATAGTAAGAGTGAAAAGTAGCAGAAGTTGGAAAATAGCATATTAAGCCAAGTTGAGCGCACGCTTTGTTAGCGTGTTTTGTTCCAGTAAACAATCTCTCTAACTCGTCCGTTCTGATCCTTGTCAGCTTCTCCACCAACATCAGAAAGTTCAGGTAAGGTCGATAATTGCGGAGCGTAATAGGCAACTAACATAAGTACGAACGCATCGTAAATATCGTCTATCGCGGCGTCTTTACGTTTGGTATTTGAAATGGCCAACGACAAGCGGTCACACCATTGAGGGGATAGCTGCTGAATAATAGAAAGCCGTTCCTCTTTGCCTTCTTGCGTTCGTTTTGAAAACGTCAGCGGTTCGTCTTTCAATGCTGCAAACACCACTTCAGGATGTGATTCCCTGATAGAAAGATTGGGATGAGTTTCAATGAGCTCATCAAGCTCGCGAATCTTGGGCACAATTCCCCAAGTCTGTTTAGAAAACTTCTTATCAAGCTGCTCCACATTGGCACTGCACGCCGCAATGTAATCGGTTTGGTAAACCGCCTCACGACACGGAACCGGAAACACCGAAGAACCACGTTTGCTGGTTAGAAAACGCCTTGCTGCTTTGTCACACAAGCGATCTGGAGTTTGTGCATCACTAAAACCAATAGGCATATCGATAAGCGCCGTTGAACCGATAAGATCACTCGCTAGCTCATCGAGGGTGTTTACCACTTTAAACGCAGGTATCTCATTGTCAGAGACAATCCAAGCGATCCAACCCGACTTGCAGCCATCAATTCCGATGTATTTCATTATGTTCTCGATGATTAGTTTGTTGAGGGTTATTTGGGATAACTAGCCCACTTAATGATCAGTGCCACTCACTAATCAGCAGTCTGCTTTTTACACCACGTACCTGCAAGCCCATTGCATCGAACACCTCTTCAAAGTCTCGACACTGCGCAGGGATGTTAGGTAACGAAAGCGCGGCTTCTGAAAAGAATTGTTGTTCAAAATGAGCCGAATCGTTCCAAGCGAGTTGCCACCACTCTAGAATCCTCGACTTAGACGAGCGCAGCTTTTCAGCCGTAGGAACTTTATCACTTTTACTTAAGTTCTCTTTGCTTGTAGTAGGAAAGAGGTTCCACTTATCGTTGTTTGGCCAGTAAGCGAAAGGCAAACAGTGATCAACGTGATACTCATTTTTTAATGATTTTCCACTCCACACGCTGACAATGTCGGCACGATCAGATCTAAGTTGCTCGACACGTTTACGCACATCGCGAGTATCATGGTTTTGATCGATCCATACCAAGCAGTCGTGATAAGTCTGTAGTGAAATGCTTCGCTGTCGGTTCAACTCGAAACGCTGCATCTCCATGACCCATTGATTCACCACCAGCGGTTCAATCCACGAGTGGTAGATTCTAAAGCACTCCCACAGGCTTTCATCGAGAGTAAAATAACCAAAACTTTCTAAGAACTCACTATCAATGACCAGTGATTCTCGGCTCTTCCGTCGTTTGTGAGGTGGGTATATATCGAATAGTCGGTTGTCTTTCGAGCCTTGATAAATGAAAGTCACAGGTCCTGATTTAATGGTACTGATCGTTTGTGAAAATAGCTTTTGTAGAGCCTTGGCTTCATCGCCGAGAAACATAGCGCCTATCGCTAGATCATCAGCACTTAAGTGTTTGAGTTTATTCCAACCATCCTCTTTTACAAACCCAAGTCCCTTCGTTGTGTTGCTATTTTGCTGAATCCCAGCGCCTTCTATGTCGATATCAATCAGTCGCTTAAACTGCCTAACCCAATACAGAGCAACCAAGCCCACTGGTAGAGAAATTTTCCCATCAGTTCGATCAATCACAGCGCCTGAATGCGCATCAGCAATTCTCAGTAGAGTTCTCAACAAAGCCAACTTGTATGTGGCCGACTTGTTGTCATTCACAATAATGTGGCGCACCTTGTTCAAGTCACCGGAGCCATCGTCTGGTAGTGTCATCACCACGGTTTGCCACCACACCTCACTGCGGTTCAATGTATCTTGGCTATCATCAACATGACGAACCAACAAGGCGCTGTTTTTTGATAAACGCTCGAGCTCTTCAACCGAGACTTCATAGCCTTGTCGACTGTCTTGAAACTCCCCATGACGCAGAGTGATCACCAACTTGCCATTTGGAGCTAGCAAGTTAGACAACTTTCTAAATGCGCGCTCTCGATGAGACGGAGCGAGATGCATCCAAACCGCACTGACCAATATCAAGTCAAAACGCATTCCGAGGTTTTCAGTGCGGCTAAGCGAGGGAAGTGAATCATCAATCCAGGTAACACTTGGGCCTGTATATTTCGAGCCTTGTTCGCGTAATGAAGCACTTGGTTCTATCGCAATAACATCAGATCCGGCCTTGTGCATCCATAGCGCATCACGACCGCATCCAGCACCGACATCGAGTACTTTATCGCCCACTAAAGGCCAATAAGCTTGCCAGCTTTTATGCACCGTCTCGAAGGTCACTGAGTTGTACTGCTGGCAAAGTGTGTGAGCATTTTTATCGTAAAAAGGAATCGATGAGGACATATGCGCTATTGGAGTAAGGAGTCTATCTCAATAGTAATGGGGAGCTTAGGCGATTGCTAGCAGCTCATGTAAGTTCAGCCACACCAATCAGCATTTATCGTTAGTGACTGTTTTATATCAATATCCACCTAATGAGTTCATCAGGCGAGTCACACCTCGAATTGATCTCGTCAGAAAAACAAAAACAAACAAGGTGCAAGCTGACGTGCGAACAGAGATAATTGTTTGAAGATGATTAACTCGCCTCAAGCACCTAGCCGATAAAGACTAATGAACACATACTCACACATAGACACCCCGTTCAACCTGCGCCACACCTGTTGGTTTTGTGGTGAACCTTCCAGTAACCTTGTTGAATTCCCTAAGACAGCGCAGGCTGTTGCCAAGATAGGCCATTCACCGATAGCACTGCCGGCTTGTAATGAGTGTGCGAGAATTAACTATTCAAAGAATCTAACCTCAATTTGGTCAGTGCGCGATCAGATAAAACACACTCTGATAGACAAGTACGCTAAGCACCTTGGCATCGGTGAGAACTGGACGGAGCAAGAGCTTATTGATTCTGATTTCTCGGGTTCGACGCTCGGTGGGTTTGGGCGCAGCGCTTGGAAGATGTATCAAATCGCCAAACAACGCGTCGATTATAAAGGCTGGCCTTTGTCGGTTGATGACATCCCACTTGAGGTATACGACGAAACCAGTGGCTTTGAGTTTGACGGTACTCGTTATGCCTCAATCAATTCATGTATCGACTATTTCACCAAGGCAGCAGGCGTAGACAAAGAGCTGTTGTCGCAGCTTGTCGACATCGTTTCATCAGAAAGGTTTAGCTACGCACTGCGAATCGCCAAGCTGAACAAGAATGTCTCTAATACCAAGCGCTCGGAGATCGTCGAAGAGGTGCTGCAACAGGAGTCTGAACAAGAAGAGATATTGAGCAAGCTAATTCAATGTTTAACCCAAACGTCGAAGAGGTGAATATTTCAGGCTCAATAGCGCCTGTGTTTGCTATTCAGTGGGCCCTGGCTAACAAGGTTAAAGATTTAGCCCACCTTTGTGCTCTCGAAGATGAGTATTTTGACTATTTCGAGCACCTCGGCGGCCCTGCAGCTTTCATGTCTTATAACGGCCTACAACTCTACTTAGAATCGCGTCAAGATCCGGAATGGGTAGAAAAATCGGATCCAAATAAACAGTATTGGTGATCATGAGCCATTACTGGTGAACACGTGTAAGCTCGATAACTGTGTCAAACATCCATTGTTAGTCCTTGTTTTATATAAAGATCTAAAAATAGCCCCCTATCACAGTTAATTGTTGCAATTCGGTTAAATAGAGTGAAGACTTCAAGCATCTAAAACTATTTAATCACTGCCATCTTGCGGTGAGTAAGGAGTGAATTGTGCTTGCTGTTCTTCGTATTATTTTGGCTACGGTGTTTATTATTTTCACCACTCTATGTGCTTTTGTTTACTGCTTGTTTAGCCCCAAGAACCCCAAGCATGTGTACGTTTTCTGTCGTTGGTTCAACCAACTCCAAAAGATCATCGGTGTAAAACTGGTGCAGCGCGGCCTAGACAATGCCCCAACACCAGAAAACAGCGTCTACATCTCTAACCACCAAAGCATATTGGACTTTGTGACCGATCCAGGAATGCTAAGACCGCGCACCGTTTCATTGGGCAAGCGCGATTTGTTGTACGTGCCTTTCTTTGGCCTGCTGTATTGGATCACCGGTAACATCATGATTAACCGCGAAGATAAGTCCAAAGCACGCGATACCATCAAACAAGTGGCGGAAGCGATTCATCAGAGAGATCTGTCTGTTTGGGTTTACCCGGAAGGAACCCGTAGTAAAGGGCGTGGACTATTGCCATTCGAAACGGGCGCTTTCCGAATGGCGATTGAAGCCGGCGTACCTATTACCCCAATGTGTACCAGCACCACGCACAATAAGATTGACCTCAACCGAGTTAATAATGGCATTGTGATCACCGAGATGCTGGAACCTATCGATGTGTCTGGATACAAGCTCAGCGACGCAAGAGAGTTAGCCAATCGCTGTCACGCACTCATGGCAGAGAAAATCGCAGAACTTGATGCCGAAGTGGCTCGTTTAGAGGAACAACAACACCCAGAGCTGGATTCAGACCGTTCTTCTACGAGCTAACTCACAACGAACACACTGAGCCATCGCTCAATGACTTAAAAAGACACTCAACGATCGCAACTCTCATTGTTCTCGTTTTACTTGCTGGCGTTTATCCGCAAAATAAAAACAGGCGTAACGGCTTTATAGAGCAATGGGAGTAAACGATGGAAGTGATTCACCATGGTGGCAAACATACTGTCACCGGATCTTGTCACGAGCTAAGAGATTCAAGCCAAGCGGTGCTCATCGATTGTGGCCTTTTTCAAGGTTTGGATCTTCAAGGTAAAAAGCTTCAAGGGGAAGACGCACACCTTCTTGATATTGAATTTGAAACGTCCCACCTCAGCGCTCTGCTGCTGACTCATACTCACATTGACCATATTGGCCGAGTACCTTGGTTACTCGCCAGCGGCTTTAACCAACCGATTTATTGCACGCAAGCCACCGCTGAACTTGCCCCTTTAATGATTGAGGATGGCTTAAAGCTGCAAGGACTCAGCAATAAACAGTCGAAGCTGATACTCAAAAAGATTCATTCGTTAATTGCTCCCAAGCCTTACGGGGAATGGTTTCCAATCACGTCTAAACAGCAAAACAACGGAAAGGATCATGATAGGCCAAATACTCTGTATGCTCGCTTTCAACCTGCGGGGCACATCTTAGGTTCTGCCTATATCGAGATTAAGTTACCCAACCAAGAGGTGGTAGTCTTCTCTGGCGATTTGGGCCCAAGTAACACACCACTACTGCCCGATCCTAAGCCACCACGACAAGCCGACTATCTGTTTATCGAATCCACTTATGGCACCAGTACTCATGATGATATCGCTACGCGAGCTGAGCGCCTCAAAGCAATCATTGATCGTTCACTGCTCGACGGTGGCGTTATTCTAATTCCGGCCTTCAGTATCGGCAGAACTCAGGAACTGCTGTTTGATATCGAGCACCTGATCTTTGAGCATCAACTCAGTAGCGATATTCCTATTATTCTCGATTCTCCGATGGCTCAGAAAGTGACACGTTCATACCGACGCTTTAAAGAGTTGTGGGGACAAGAAGCAAAGCAGCGTCTTGAACTGGAACGCCACCCACTCGCTTTTGAGCAGTGCATTACCGTCGATGGACATAGAATGCACAAGAAAATCGTGAATCGCCTCAAGTCGACAGGTGAACCTGCGATTGTGGTCGCAGCTTCTGGGATGTGTCAGGGTGGCAGGATAATGAACTACTTATCTGCCTTGCTTCCCGATAAACGAACCGATGTAATTTTAGCGAGCTATCAAGCGCACGGGACGCTCGGACGAGAGCTGCAACAAGGCGAAATGCAGGTTTCTATTGATAACAAAGACGTTGAGGTTAATGCTCAAATTCATGGCATGTCTGGCTATTCTGCCCATGCTGATAAAGAGGATCTTTACCAATTTATAGACGGCATCGCGACTCCACCGAAAGAGGTGCATTTGATTCACGGCGAGCCAAATACTCAGTCTGAGTTCGCTCAAGCTTTGGTTGGAAAAGGATTTACAGTCGTTTAAAACAGGCGATTAATTCACGATTTCTGATTGCGGTAATCCTTACGGAAAGTTCTAAAAATCACTACTGATATTTTAAATAATACCTCCCCTTAAACCTGCCTAATTTCACTATATCGGTGATATATTCTTGCATCTTTACCGTCGTAATGTGTTAACAGTCATTAGTACTGAACAACGTTTCCTCTCATTTTTCTTCTATTTTCCCTTCTGACACATATTGTGAGTTTCGAAAATTTGTATTAATCACTATTTATTCACTTTACAAACCGACACTAAAAACAACTAATTGCATATCAATTTTAATGGAACGATTATCAAATTAGCACTAATCGTTAACAAACACCCCCTGTAACATGCTTTATGTCACAGTAATCCTAATAGGCAGTTAAATAATTTAACACTCGGGTTACAAGTGAAGTATTGTGTTGTTCGAAAAACAATCATAAGCAAAACTAACAGGGAAAATACTCATGCAGTCATTCGTTGATTTTTTGAATGGAATAATCTGGAGTCCAGTACTTATCTACCTATGTTTAGGTGCAGGTTTGTTCTACTCCATCATGACTCGATTTGTTCAAATCCGTCACTTCTTTGAAATGTGGCGCTTGCTACTATCGGGTAAAAGCTCATCAAAAGGCATCTCGTCTTTCCAAGCTCTAGCCGTTTCGCTATCTGGCCGTGTCGGTACAGGTAACATTGCTGGTGTTGCTGCCGCTATCGGTTTCGGTGGCCCAGGTGCCGTATTCTGGATGTGGGTTGTAGCCTTCTTTGGCGCCGCAACTGCTTACGCAGAATCTACGCTAGCTCAAATCTACAAAGAAGAAGACGAAGGCCAGTTCCGTGGTGGTCCGGCTTACTACATTGAAAAAGCAATGGGTCAGAAGTGGTACGCATGGATCTTCGCTATCGCGACTATTTTTGCATGTGGTATTTTGCTTCCAGGTGTTCAGTCAAACAGTATCGGTAATGCTGTAGAAGCTGCATTTGGCTCAGGTGACATGATTGAAACAGCTGTCGGTACATTCAGTTTCGCTAAAATTTTCACCGGTACTGTTGTTGCTATCATTCTTGCTTTCATCATCTTTGGTGGTGTTAAACGTATTGCGAACTTCACACAGATCGTTGTTCCTTTCATGGCATTGGCTTACATCATCATCGCGTTCGTTATCATCCTGCTAAACATCAGCCAAGTGCCAACTGTTTTCGCAATGATTGTTGGTGATGCATTCACACCTATGGCAGGCTTCGGTGCTGCAATTGGTTGGGGTGTTAAGCGTGGTGTTTACTCAAACGAAGCGGGTCAAGGTACTGGTCCTCACGCGGCAGCGGCTGCAAGTGTTGATCACCCAGCTCAGCAAGGTTTGGTACAAGCGTTCTCTATCTACATCGATACTCTTCTAGTATGTTCTGCTACAGCGTTCATGATCATCATCACTGGTGCTTACAACGTTCATGGCGGCGCTGAGGGTGTGTTCCTTGTTCAGAACCTAGCAGCAAACATTGGCGCGAATGGTCCTGTATTTACACAGCTTGCTATTGAAAGTGCACTACCAGGCATTGGTAAGCCATTCATCGCATTTGCTCTGTTCTTCTTTGCATTTACAACGATTCTTGCTTACTACTACATCGCAGAAACGAATATTGCTTACCTACGTCGTACCATCAAGGTCCCTGGCATGATGTTCGTACTTAAGCTTGTTCTTATCACTGCAGTTTTCTATGGCACAGTTAAAACAGCGAACCTTGCATGGGCAATGGGTGATGTTGGTGTTGGCTTGATGGCATGGTTAAACATCGTTGGTATTCTGATCATCTTCTTCATGTCTAAGCCTGCGCTTAAAGCTCTAGCTGACTACGAAGAACAGCAGAAACAAGGCGTAACTGAGTACACGTTCAACCCTGTAAAACTAGGCATTAAAGGTGCTACTTACTGGGAAGAGAAGTACAAGCGTAAGACAGGCAAGTCTCCTGAAGCAGAAGCTGCAGACACTAAACCTGTAGAGCAACCTTCAGCTTAAGCTTTCCTTAGCAAATAGGTCGCTTTAAAAAAATAGCGCTATTATTAACGCATAAAAAAGGGGTTAGCCATTTCGGCTAACCCCTTTTGTTTTATTCATAACCAATAAATGGCTTATAACAAACTAACTGTTCCCGAGTTAGAGTATTAAGCAGCGATTTCTTGTGTTGCCATTTGAGGTGCTTTCTTCTCACCGATAGGCAGTACTGTGCGGCCGTATTCGTTGTTGATTACTTGTGCCATTGCAAAGTAAATAGCTGAAGCGCCACAGAAGATACCTTCAAAACCAGCGATAGTGCCGATTAGTTCGCTGCCAGTGAAATCACGAGCTGCAAGTAGGAAGAACAAGATAGTTAATGAACCGAATACTACTTGTTTCGCCACTGGGTAGCATAGAGAACCGATGAACATGAAGCCTGTGAAGATGCCCCATAGTAGTAGGTACCAACCCATGAATGCTGCAGGGCTTGCAGGTAGGCCCATGTAAGGCATCACGATTAAACCAACCAAAGACAACCAGAATAGGCCGTAAGAAGTAAACGCAGTTGTACCGAACGTGTCACCACGTTTGAAACACATTGTGCCCACGATAACTTGGCTCAAACCACCGTAAAAAATACCCATAGCAAGAATCATTGAATCGATTGGAAAGAAACCTGCGTTGTGGATATTAAGAAGAATAGTGGTCATACCGAAACCCATTAAGCCTAGTGGCGCTGGGTTAGCTAGTTTGGTCGACATTGCGAATTTACCTTATTAAAGTGGTTGATTAAAAAAAAACGATAAAAGTTATCAGAAAATTTTAATCTATAAACCGTACAACTAGGTAATCCAGTTATCGAAAACTAAGATTGTGTAAATGATCTTATGGAAAATTAGTTTCATAACAATGCTAATTAATTCATAGAACCTATTAGTGAACGAATTCCCTGTCACGTATCGACTCATTATATCGTCATTCCAGAATCGAGGGACGAAATGTCTAGAATCTGCCTTTCAATATATACACCAACGGTAAACGCGAGAGATTCCCTATCGCGTTCGTTCCTCACTGTAGGGAATGACGAGGTTTGCTTAGATGCGAGTAAACGAGATGCGGGATGCGAAAAGAGTCTTTAGATTTAAGTAAGCGCCCCCTTAATAGCAAACGTAGGCAACAGAGGGCGAGCTTTTCGTTACTCGTTTACTCGCATCCCGTATCTGTCCATTAAATCTCGTATCTACTTGGACAGATTAAATTACGCTTGTTGTGGTTTAGATTCAGACACTTGAGATTGAACGTCTGAAGAAGCGTTTTTACTCGCATCGCGCTTGGCTAACAACGTCACGACAATCAACTGAGCAACAAGAGCACCTAATACAACCAATGCACTTCCCGTAAAGCCTGCGACTACAAAACTAATCAGAGCAATAGAGCCGTTCATCAATGCGTAAGGTAGCTGCGTCTTAAAGTGTTCAAACTGATCACACCCTGCCCCGGTTGAAGAAAGAATCGTGGTTTCAGAGATCGGTGAGCAATGGTCACCAAACAAGCCACCAGACAACACAGCGCCAATTGCGACGAGAAGCGGAGCATCTATCGCAATCGCGGTTGGAATAACCAATGGCATCATTATCGCGAAGGTTCCCCACGACGATCCCGTTGCGAATGAAATGATAGCCGATAATAAAAACGCGACCGCAGGTACTAACCAATATGGAAAGCCGCTCTGTGCTTGCTCAGCAATATAAGCCGCTGCACCCAACTCTTTACCAACGGTGCTTAATGCCCAAGCCAGTACCAAGATGATCGCGACTGGCATCATGTTTCCCATACCTTTTAAGTACACAGAAACACCATCTGAAAGCTTTCTTACACCGTAGTAAGCCATTAGCGAGATTAAGGTAATCGCCGCAAAGAAATAAGCCGATGATAACGCCGCTCTAAATGATGAACCTGCGACCTTTTGGAACGGGAAGCCTTGTGGAACCAACATGGCACACAACACCACCAGCATCACTAACAATGGTGCCCAGACAAAAGATGCCTTTGCATTTTTATGCGAGAACGGATTTAGTGATTCGTTATTCACGCCAGAGTTAATTCCCGCCTGGCAATCACGCTCGGCTTTTGCCATTGGCCCAAAGTCTAAACCTTTAACGGACACAAGCGGAACGATGAAAATCGCAAGAAATGCGTAGAACTGAAAAGGAATCGCACCGATGAAGGCATCCCAATCGGACATGTTGACATTCAACGCCGTGAACTCTTTCTGAATAAGGCTCATGATGTAAACACCCCATCCAATGAAAGGGATAAGAATAGCAACGGGCGACGAGGTTGAATCAATGATGAATGCTAGCTTCTGTCTAGAAAGTTTCAGTTTATCGAAAAGGGGACGAAAAACAGGGCCAACAATTAAAGGGGTGCCTAAGTCTGAGAAAAATATAACGATTCCACCCAACCATGCTGACAATTGAGCTTGGCATTTATTGCTTACCCACTGAGTCACTCGCTTTGCAAACGCGACGCCACCACCGGACTTTTCCATCAATGCGACAAAGCCACCGATGAATACCAACAGCATGATCACACCAGCGTTATAGCTGTCGGTAAGTTGAGGGACTAGGTAACCTTTCACCATGGTACCAAACGTATCAAGCGGGTTAAGTTCGCTAAACATGCCAGTCAGCATTGCAACACCACTCAGCACACCAGCAAAAAGGCCTATCACCACATTCCTTGTCGCCAATGACAACACCAAAGTAATCACAATGGGGATGAGTGACGTGATATCTGTCTGTTCCATAGGTACACCTTAACCCTAAAATAAAAGAATAAATATAAATTAAATTTGAATATAAATTCACAAGAATCATTTGTACAGAACTTTATCCTCTAACTGGATAATTAGTCTTTAAATGCGCTTCAACATAGCCAAATAGACCAATCACCCTGCTTAAATAGCCAAGTTCGAAACGGAAAAAAGCCGAAAGTAGAAACTTTCGGCTTTTGATTATTTATATCGCTATGGTCGTACTACTGAGCTCGTAACTTAGGCCACCTCTTCAGTATTCAGACTATCAATTACAGCTGATTTCATCCCAGAACCAATTCGATTGAACTGGGCTTTCCCATACACCCGGGCCGTTTTTAGCCACGAAGCACTTGCCGTTATGCGTCACTTTGTCGCCATTACTCACTTGGCTAACGCCCGCTTGCCACGTAATAAATTCAGATGGATCGACAACCACTGGCGGTTCTGTCACAGGTGGTTCAACGGGTGCAGGGTCTACTGGTTCTGGATCGACAGGGGCAGGATCAACAGGCGTTGGATCTGTCACAACTGGTGGTGTTGGCTCGCCCGCTACTAGTTTCCAAGGGCCACCATTGGCAGGGTCATCCCCTTGTGTCCACCATTTCGCTTCATAGGTTGCGCCGTTATGCGTCACTTGGTCACCCGCGTTGTAAACCTTGGTCGCACTCCAACCATTACCACCCGGATCAGTACCAGGATCTACCGGATCCAGCTTATCGACCACTTTCACTTCAGGCCAACTCGCATGAGAACCATAGAAGTTGGTCACACACTTCTCGTAATCACCAGCCACCAGTGCGGAATAAGCCGTTTGAAAGCCCACTAGCTCACACTCAAATGAATACCCTTCTGGGCGGTCTGCGTAGTATTTCCAGTTACCATCCCAGTTGGTGTACAACACATCCGTTGCTCCGTTGAGATTCAAGCTTCCGTAAGGCGTTTGCTGCCAACATGTATTGGCTTCATCGGCTTCTACAGGAATTTCATAGTGCGCGGCTAACCCTTCCCAGTAACGAATACGGTTAACGGGTTGGCCTTTGTCTTTGTTCTGCTCGCCACATTCAATACCACCATTGATCACGTTGATTGTGGTACCAAAGCCATAGCCAATACCCGCATCCAATTCACGTTGAGATGGTGTCCATGTTCGGTCAATTACATGCAGCATTGCCGGTTTAGGCGCTTGTGGTGTTAAAAAGAACCAGATAGCAGACGCTAAGTTCAACCAAGAATCCGCCACTAAGCCCGGATTGTTGAGAAGCACCGTCGCATCGCCATCGAACATCACTTCAGAGAACGCGCCGTAATTAAAATGGTAAGAAAGCTGTTTAGCACCACGTCCGAAGTAACCCTGCCCCGCAGCACATGGCCAACGGGCATTCTGCCAATCATTCTGACCACAACCTGTGGTGTAACCTTCTTGGCCTTCAGACCAACCCATTTCGCGAACATGCACCAGCGCTTGCTGCCACTCTTCTAGAGCTAATGGATTATCAGAGGTGTTGCCTATCGCGATGTGCCCACCCGTCTCTTGTGAAAAGTGAGCAAAGGCCGTGATGATGGATTTCTTACAGATGGCGTCTGAGTCACGGCCATCTGTGTACTCTCCACAGAACGCTGGGAATTTACCGATCGCACGTAAGAAGCGAGTGTAGGTGTATTCTGGCGCTGCCATTTGAGTGAGGAAGTCCCATTCAGATTGAGGGAACACGCGCTCTACACGCTTTACGTTTTCAGGATTCGAAGGTGAACCGGGTTCAATCGCTTCAACGATGGTGTTCGGGCGAGTTTGAAGGGCCTGTGACCAGATCGCATACATAGGATCGGATGTTTTCGCTTGTTCAGCAGCTTGTAGAGCCGACTTTTCAACAAGGTAACCATTCGGGTTTTGCGGATCAGGTTGAATGTTCAAAGACGCATGACTTTGCGCTGCTAAAGTGCAGCCCAGTACTGTCGCCAAATATTTGATTTTTAACATGATGGATTCTCTTATCTGTCCTTAATAAGTCCATCAAAGAGTATGCTTCACATGTGAAATGGCCTAGCTGTAGCTGTGTGAATTTATAAAAAGTGCGAGTGATCTTTTTGATATATGGCTCAACACAACAAAGCGTCTCATGGTTTCTTGAGCTGATATCTAGTTTCCAACTCATTTGGTTTCTAGTTATTGTTCATTTGATTTCAAGGTATTGCTCATAAGCCTTTAATGTAATGAATCAATATAATCAATCGAAAAGAAAAAAGCCCCGAACTGAGTTCGAGGCTTAAGATCTTAATCAAAGCTGGTTAAATCTCTAAGAGATTATTCCCACTCGATAGTTGCTGGTGGCTTACCAGAAATATCGTAAACAACACGTGAAATGCCGTTAACTTCGTTGATAATACGGTTAGAAACCTTACCTAGGAAGTCGTATGGTAGGTGTGCCCAGTGAGCAGTCATGAAGTCGATAGTTTCTACAGCACGTAGAGATACAACCCAATCGTACTTACGGCCATCGCCCATTACGCCAACTGAACGTACTGGTAGGAATACCGTGAATGCTTGAGATACTTTGTGGTAAAGGTCAGCAGCGTGAAGCTCTTCAATGAAGATCGCATCTGCGCGACGCAGTAGATCACAGTACTCTTTCTTCACTTCGCCAAGTACACGAACACCTAGACCTGGACCCGGGAATGGGTGGCGGTAAAGCATGTTGTATGGAAGACCAAGCTCTAGACCGATCTTACGTACTTCATCTTTAAACAGCTCACGTAGAGGCTCAACAAGGCCCATTTCCATATCATCAGGAAGACCACCAACGTTGTGGTGAGATTTGATTACGTGTGCTTTACCTGTCTTAGATGCAGCAGACTCGATTACGTCTGGGTAGATAGTACCCTGAGCAAGCCATTTAGCATTCTTCAGTTTCTTAGACTCTTCATCGAAGATATCTACGAATACGTGACCAATGATCTTACGCTTAGCTTCTGGTTCAGCTTCGCCTTCAAGAGCATCAAGGAAACGTTGCTCAGCATCTACTTTGATGATGTTTAGGCCAAACTTGTTGCCGAACATCTCCATAACCTGCTCACCTTCGTTTAAACGAAGAAGGCCGTTATCAACAAATACACATGTTAGTTTGTCGCCGATAGCGCGGTGAGCAAGCATCGCAACTACAGATGAATCAACACCACCAGAAAGACCAAGGATAACTTCGTCGTCACCTACTTGTTCTTTAATACGTGCAACTGCATCTTCAATGATTGAAGCTGAAGTCCACAGACCTTCACAACCACATACGTTAAGAACGAAGTTCTCAAGCATTTTCAGGCCGTTTTTAGTGTGTGTTACTTCTGGGTGGAATTGAACACCGAAGTACTTCTTCTCTTCGTTTGCCATTGCAGCGTATGGGCAAGTGTCTGTTTCAGCGATCTTTGTGAAATCAGCTGGAATCTCAACTACTTTGTCGCCGTGGCTCATCCAAACATCTTGAGTAGACTCAAGGTCAGCGAAAAGTGCAGATTCACCAGTTACTTGTACAGCAGCGTAGCCGAACTCGCGTTCAGTAGACGTTGCTACTTTACCGCCAAGTTGCTCAGCCATAGTTTGCATGCCGTAGCAGATACCGAATACAGGAACACCTGAATCAAATACGTACTGAGGTGCACGTGGAGAGTTCTCTTCCGTTACACTTTCAGGACCACCAGATAGGATGATACCGTCTGGATTGAATTCACGAATATCCGCTTCTTCTACGTCCCAGCTCCAAAGTTCACAGTAAACACCGATCTCACGAATACGACGAGCTACTAGCTGTGTGTATTGAGAACCGAAGTCCAGAATTAGAATACGTTGGTCATGAATATTTTTAGTCATTGTAAGCAGTCTTATTGGCTATGTGATAAAACGGAGGCGAGTTTACTCACCTCTGATTAACTCTTCAAGAAATAAAGCAAACGTTTTCGTTAGATATCTTTAACCACGTGTTTTGAGACAATCGGACTTTTAACAAAACAGGCGGTAGATATAATACCAATCACAGTAAGTAAGTGTTCAGGAATAGCGTAGGAAAAAAGCCTGAGAACGAGGCAGGATTTTCTGATAAGTAGTTATTCTACAATCAAAAATTCTAACGAAGTTATCGAGGTTTTTAACAAGCTAGGATGACCAGTTATTTACTACGATTGGTATATTAATGTGCCGACTAAATCAGCACATTATTCAAACGTTTGGACGTATTATTAACCTAAACGGTAGTTAGGTGCTTCTTTCGTGATTTGAACATCGTGTACGTGAGATTCTTTCATGCCCGCACCAGAGATACGAACAAACTCAGCTTTAGTACGCATGTCTTCAACAGTTGCAGAACCCGTTAGGCCCATGCTTGAGCGTAGACCGCCCATCTGTTGGTGAACGATCTCTTTTAGACGACCTTTGTATGCGATACGACCTTCAATACCTTCTGGAACAAGCTTGTCTGCAGCGTTGTCAGATTGGAAGTAACGGTCAGAAGAGCCTTGAGACATAGCGCCAAGAGAACCCATACCACGGTAAGACTTGTAAGAACGACCGTTGTAAAGGATAACTTCACCCGGTGCTTCTTCAGTACCAGCGAACATTGAACCAACCATCACACAAGATGCGCCAGCAACGATAGCTTTACAGATATCGCCAGAGAAGCGGATACCGCCATCTGCGATTACTGGAATACCGTATTCGTTTGCAACTTCCGCTGCGTCTGCGATTGCTGTTACTTGAGGAACACCAACACCAGTAACGATACGAGTCGTACAGATTGAACCTGGGCCGATACCAACTTTAACTGCACTAACACCCGCTTCGATAAGAGCACGTGCGCCAGCACCAGTTGCTACGTTACCACCGATGATTTGTAGATCAGGGTATGCAGCGCGAGTTTCGCGGATACGGTTAAGTACGCCTTCAGAGTGACCGTGTGAAGAGTCGATAAGTAGAACGTCTACGCCAGCTTCAACTAGAGCAGCAACACGCTCTTCGTTACCAGCACCAGCACCAACAGCTGCACCTACACGTAGGCTGCCGCGCTCATCTTTACATGCGTTTGGTTTACGTTCTGCTTTGTGGAAATCTTTTGCAGTGATCATTCCAGTCAGTTGGAAGTCATCATTTACAACAAGAACTTTTTCAACACGCGCTTCGTGCATTTTCTCTTGAACTTCTTCACGAGTTGCACCTTCTTTAACAGAAGCAAGGCGAGCTTTAGGCGTCATTACTACATCAACTTTCTTAGAAAGGTCAGTAACAAAGCGAACGTCACGGCCAGTAATGATACCAACCAATTCGTTTGTTTCAGTAACAACAGGGAAACCGGCGAAGCCGTGTTTTTGAGTAAGGGCTACAACATCAGCGATTGTCGCGTCAGGGCTTACAGTTACTGGGTGAGAAACCACACCAGCTTCGTAAATTTTAACCTGGCGAACCATTTCAGCTTGCTGCTCGATTGACATATTCTTATGAATAAAGCCAATACCACCTTCTTGCGCAAGGGCAATTGCTAGGCGTGCTTCCGTAACAGTATCCATCGATGCAGAGATCATTGGGATGTTTAAAGAAATGTTTTTCGTTAACTGAGTGCGAAGATCAGCTGTGTTCGGAAGAACGGTTGAGTGTGCTGGGACGAGTAAAACGTCATCAAAAGTTAAAGCTTCTTTTGCGATTCGTAGCATTTGCAATATCTCACAACAAAGGTGTTAAAAGGAGTAAACCCAACTTTATCGTTTCGCATAATAAAGTGATTTGGATTTGATATTGCAGACGGATTATACGCACGGCGAAATCGCTTGGCTACACATTTTTGTATTTTTAATTTGCATTTACCCCCTTGCTATGTATTATATTGCCGCTATCTTCCATACTCACGCCCTGTGAGATTCCAAGAAAGACCTTCCTTCAAGGAAAGATAGTGCTTCTATGACTAATCCAAACATCTTTACTGTTTCTCGCCTCAACTCAGAGGTTCGTCTCCTATTAGAAAACGAAATGGGAATAGTCTGGCTCGTTGGTGAAATCTCAAACTTCTCTGCACCTGTCTCTGGTCACTGGTACCTCACGCTAAAAGACTCTCGCGCTCAAGTTAAATGCGCCATGTTTCGTGGCAATAACCGCCGTGTGACCTTTAAGCCTCAGAACGGCAATCAAGTTTTAGTCAAAGCTCGCCTATCTCTTTACGAGCCACGCGGTGACTACCAACTGATCATCGAAAGCATGCAGCCAGAGGGTGACGGTAAACTTCAGCAAGAATTTGAAAAGCTGAAGATGAACCTTGCCGCAGAAGGACTGTTTGCTCAATCAAGTAAGCAAGCTCTTCCTGAACACCCAAAACGTGTTGGCGTTATCACATCTAAAACCGGTGCAGCGCTGTTTGATATTCTTGATGTACTAAAAAGGCGCGATCCTTCGCTACCGGTTGTGGTTTACCCGACCATGGTTCAAGGCGAAGAGGCGGCGATTCAGATTGCCCAAGCGATTGGACGCGCTAACGAACGCAATGAATGTGATGTGTTAATCGTCGGCCGTGGTGGCGGCTCACTGGAAGACCTATGGTGCTTCAATAACGAGATCGTAGCTCGCACAATCGCAGCAAGCCAAATCCCGATTATCAGCGCCGTTGGCCACGAAGTGGATGTCACTATCGCTGATTTCGTTGCCGATATGCGTGCCCCAACGCCATCAGCTGCCGCAGAATTGGTTAGCCGTGATAACAGTCATAAAGAACAAGCTTTCGCGTCTAAACGTGCTCGCTTAGTCAGTGCGATTCGTCATGTGTTAATCAAACAGGCGCAATCAACTCAAACGTTGAAATACCGCTTAGAGAAGCAACACCCTAGCTACCAACTTCAAAAGCAGAGTCAGCAGCTTGATGACCTAGATATGCGTTTGCGTCGTGGTATGACTCAATACCTAAAACAGCATGCACAGCGTGTTGAACGTAAACAGCACCAGCTTCAATTGAACTCGCCAGTGAAACGCCTTGGCGAACAGAAACTGCATCTGCAACGTTCAGAGCAAAAGCTATTGGATGCAATGGACAAGACATTACTAACCACTCGCCACCAGCTCGCTATGGCTGCAGAGAAGTTAGAGACCGTTAGTCCACTGGCAACCCTAAAGCGTGGCTACAGCATTACTCATTCAGAATCGAGCAAGACGGTATCATCGATTAACGATGTCGAAGTCGGTGAAGTGATCACCACTCAAGTTGAAGACGGTGTGATTGAGTCGCAAGTGACCACAAGAGTGACTAAGAGCGAGCTTTAAGTTCGACCTAACGTTTCAAACCAGAAAGCCCTATCGATAATCGACAGGGCTTTTTAGTATCTAACGCTTTCAAAAAACTAACCTATTCCAAACCTACTCAGTAGTAGAAGGCTCCTTCATGGTTAGCATCCCTTCAGTCACAATAAAGTTGATGATGAAGTCTAGCCCTTGGCTCTCTTTGAGGTTGGTGAATACGTATGGCTTGGTTGGACGCATGCGTTGTGTGTCTTGCTCCATCACCTCAAGTGACGCACCCACATATGGTGCTAAATCGATCTTATTGATAACCAGCAGATCAGAACGCGTAATACCCGGTCCGCCTTTACGTGGGATCTTCTCCCCTTCCGCTACATCAATCACGTAGATGGTAAGATCGGCTAATTCAGGGCTGAACGTCGCACTCAAGTTATCACCGCCACTTTCGACAAATACCACATCGAGGTTCTTATGCAGCTTGGCAAGCTCTTCTACCGCAGCTAAGTTCATCGACGCATCTTCACGGATCGCCGTGTGCGGACAGCCACCCGTTTCAACACCAATAATACGATCTGGTTCTAGAGCCTCTGCTCGCGTAAGTATCTTGGCATCTTCTTGAGTGTAGATGTCGTTGGTTACCACTGCGATATTGAGCTTGTCGCGAATCGCTTTACAAAGCACTTCTAATAGCGCTGTTTTACCAGACCCTACCGGGCCGCCAATACCAATTCGAAGTGGTTGCTTATAACTTTCCATTGTCTACTTCCTTATATTCTTTTTGCTACATCGTTCGCGCTAACCGCTACGAACGAAATAGTCGTGTGTATTGTGTTTCGTGCAATGAACTCGCTAATGCCATCGAAGGCGAAAAGCTGCCTATCATCCAATCTTCTATCGTGCGGGCCTTTTCGATCACCTCAGGAAAGGTGTTGGTGATATTAATCAATGCCAACTGACCATCGGTTTGACCTAAAGGCACTAACTTGACCCCTGCGGTAACGATGTTTTCAAGCCAACTCCATAAATAACCCTGCTTGAGGCTCTCTAAATCAATACCCCAATGCTGAGCCGCCATACACGTGCCCAACAATTGGTTTGGATGACTATCAACAGAATCCACCAGCGAAATATCGATATCCAAGCGCTTCAACAAGGTGTTCAATGCATGCCCACGCTGCTTTTCTTCCGCTCGCAATTCACTGGTTTCACGGCTTGAGTATAAGTAGTTACACCAATGCTCAATCTCATCGATTTCACCCTTTTCTAGCGCGTGATAAAGACGCTCTAAGATAGGTAATTCCAAAGTTGCGACACTGGAACTGACGATGGTATTAAGCCACTGTTCCATGCTGTTGCGATCGGTCACCCACCCCGCTTCAACCGCTAACTCTAAGCCTTGCGAATAAGTGAACCCACCAATCGGCAACGATGGACTGATCAATTGAAACAGACGATAGACGGCTACATTTTCTGTTGTGGTCATAATCGTGCCCTCAGTCTTCCAGAATCAAATAAGTTCGAGAGCCTACGCGCCTAACAGCAATAGTGCGCTTGCTGAAGCCACGCCGACTGACAACCATTTAGAGTAAACCGCGCGACCAACAAAAGTACCGATAACCATCAGAGCCAAAGCACTGATACTCATGCCTGTTGCGAACTGAGTCAGGTTGCTCGCGGCTTCAACGCCGTGTGCGTAACCATGGAAAAACAACATAGCAATCGAAGCAACTAATACGCTGTTTACACGCTTGGTTGATGGTGAGAATACATGCCATAAACATAAGCTGACGACAAACAGAGAAGCGATAATGGCAGGCTCAACAATCACAGAGAAACCTAGGGCTTGGCCTGCGATAAGCCCTACCACTAAAGACACCAATCCACCGCCAATCAGAGCTGCTTTTGTCTTGGTGGAAAATGACAGTGCGCCAATTAATAAACCGAAAGCGATCAGCATGATCAGATGATCCATGCCAGTCACAGGGTGAGTTAAGCCAGACATAAACGAGTGAGACTCATGAACTGAATGCGCCCCATGTCCTGGGTGAGCGAAAGCCATCGTTGATGTTGTTAGAGAAGCTATTGTGAAAGTGCATAAGCCTGCAGCTGTTTTAAAGTTCATCGCGAGTTCCTTGCTTTATACCAATCGTAGTAAATAATTGCTCACCCTAGCTTGCTAAAATGCTCGATAACTGCGTTATAATTTTTGATTGTAGAATAACTACTTATCGAAAAATTATGCCTTGTTCTCAAGCCTTTTTTCTGCGCTATTGTTGATCACTTACTTACTGTGATTGGTATTATTGTTATTAATATCGTTGTTATATAAATCGTTTAGTGAGTCATCAATGACTCGATTAATGATGGTGATGATGTCCACCAGAGCGACCGCCATAAGCACCGCCTTCTGGTTCAAACGGTTGTTTCTCAGTGGTCACTTTCGCGCCTAAGCCTTCAACCATTTCATCTAAAACATGGTCGTGTTGATAACGAACCCAACCCGCTTCCACTTGCAGCGGAACATGACGGTTACCAAGGTGATACGCCACTCGCGTTAACAGGAGCAAGTCTTCACAGTAAACAGTCGAAACGGTTTCTGGTGCCGCTTTCACTTCTACGACTAAACCGCATTTACTTGAGAGTTGTTCGCCACCACGCAAGATATGACCTCGTGGTAGAAACAGTCCGGCATTGCGCCCGTCATCGAGCATCACCTTAAGACGGCTCTTAATGCGGCTATCGATCGGCAGGCTTAAGTAGCCGTCCGGTGCATTTTGTATTTGAGTATTCAGTTGAGTCAGTTCAATCATGCTATTACCTCAATCTCCTTGTGAGATTTATAACGTTTAAATTAGGAGCCTTCAGCCTAAAAGCCCTTAGCTAAGAGCTAGAACAAGAGCCTTCAGCTCAGCGCTAAAATAAAAGCCTTCAGCCGAGCTCTTAAAATAGAAAATACCGTTGTGCCATTGGTAGTTCTTCAGCAGGCTCACAAGTTAGCAATTCACCATCGGCGCGTACTTGATACGTCTGAGAGTCGACCTCAATTTTTGGCATCCAATCGTTGAGCTTCATGTCGGCTTTGCTGATATTTCGGCAGTTGCTCACAACACCAATCAAGCTCTGCAAACCCAATTGCTTATCAATGTTCTGCGCCTTGGCTTCCTTAGAAACAAACAACATTGATGTGTTTTGACATGCCTTGCCGTAGCTACCAAACATTGAACGGTAATGGACTGGCTGAGGTGTTGGGATTGAAGCATTTGGGTCACCCATCGGCGCCATGGCGATCATGCCGCCTTTCAAAATCACACTAGGTTTCACACCAAAGAAAGCGGGCTTCCACAACACTAAGTCTGCTAATTTCCCTGCTTCGATAGAACCGATTTCATGAGACATACCATGAGTGATCGCTGGGTTGATGGTGTACTTAGCGACATAGCGTCTTAATCGGAAGTTATCGCTGTAGTCTGAATCTTCTTTTAGGCTGCCGCGCTGAACTTTCATCTTGTGCGCAGTTTGCCAAGTTCGAGTGATCACCTCGCCTACACGTCCCATTGCTTGTGAGTCCGAAGCGATCATCGAAAAGGCACCTAAGTCATGAAGAATGTCTTCTGCGGCAATGGTTTCACGGCGGATACGTGACTCTGCGAACGCGACATCTTCAGCAATCGATGGTGACAAGTGATGACAGACCATCAACATGTCTAAGTGCTCATCGACGGTATTGATGGTGTAAGGGCGTGTTGGATTGGTTGAGGAAGGCAAAACGTTCGGCTCACCTGCAGCACGAATAATATCGGGAGCATGACCACCGCCCGCACCTTCGGTGTGATAGGTATGAATCACGCGGTCGCCGATTGCGCCAAGTGTCGATTCAACAAAACCAGATTCATTCAGAGTGTCGGTATGAATCGCAACTTGTACGTCCATCTCGTCAGCCACACTCAAACAGGTATCGATTGAAGCGGGAGTGGTTCCCCAGTCTTCGTGTAACTTCAAACCCACCGCGCCTGCCGCTACTTGCTCACGTAGTGCTTCTGGCTGACTGGCATTGCCTTTGCCTAACAAACCAAAGTTCATCGGGAATTGATCGAGTGACTCTAGCATGCGGTGCATGTTCCAAGGCCCCGGTGTGCATGTGGTCGCGTTAGTACCTGTGTTTGGTCCAGTGCCACCGCCGATCATGGTTGTCACACCTGACGCCAGTGCTTCTTCAATCTGTTGTGGGCAAATAAAATGAATGTGTGAATCAATACCACCAGCAGTCAAGATTGAACCTTCGCCTGCTAAAATTTCCGTGCCCGGGCCAATCACAATATCAACGCCCGGTTGAACATCTGGGTTGCCCGCTTTGCCCAATGCCTGAACTCGACCATCTTTGACTGCGACATCGGCTTTTACGATGCCCCAGTAATCCAACACAATCGCGTTAGTGATCACCAAATCTGGAGTTTCGGCACTTGGACGTTGGCTTTGCCCTTGTCCATCACGGATAACTTTGCCGCCGCCGAATTTCACTTCGTCGCCGTATACGGTGTAATCTTTTTCAACTTCTAGCCATAAATCAGTGTCAGCAAGACGCACTCGGTCACCGACTGTTGGCCCAAACATTTCGGCATAAGCCTGTCTGGATATCGTCGCCATGTTCAATCCTTTGTTATTTTCATTATTCCGTGGGAGCGCTTAGAGCTTGCCCATCACCTTTCCTTGGAAGCCATAGATCTCTAACTTACCGGCGTAACGCACTAACTCGACGCTGCGCGACTGACCCGGCTCAAAGCGGGTTGCAGTACCCGCAGGAATATTGAGTCGAAAGCCTTTAGTGACTTCTCGGTTAAAGATCAGCGAAGGGTTTGCTTCATAGAAGTGGTAATGAGAGCCAATTTGGACAGGACGATCGCCAATGTTTTGCACCTTAACGGACGTTGTGTCTCGGCCTTCATTGAGAGTGATGTCACCCGGTGCGGTTTCTACTTTTCCGGGAACGAATCCTGAGTATTGTTTTGTGGAACCAGCCATATTACTTCTCCCTACACGATAGGTTCATGAACGGTCACCAGCTTGGTGCCATCAGGAAAAGTGGCTTCGACTTGTACATCAGGGATCATGGAAGGGATCCCCTCCATAACGTCATCGACAGTAAGAAGTGTGCGTCCAAAATCCATTAATTCTGAAACGGTTTTACCCTCGCGGGCACCTTCGAGAATGGCACTGCTGATCAGTGCGATAGATTCTGGGTAGTTGAGCTTTAAGCCTTTTTGTTTGCGCTGCTGTGCCAGCATTCCTGCGCAGAAGATAAGTAGCTTATCTTTTTCTCTTGGTGTTAATTCCATTTAGCCGCCCGCTGTTAGTGTTGTTTTCTTATTGCTCAAAAACGCATGAGCAGTAAGTGGGATTCAATCACAGCAAGCTTGAAAAAATGCACCTAGGGTCGGAAGTCACCCTAGGTACAAAAAGGGCTAATCGCTAAGTCGCCCAAATCCTTGGTAAATCAGGAGTCGTACCACATAAATGAGAGCGAGTTGCTTGCCATATCTGACCAAAGGCCTGGAGGATATCTTCACTCCAATTACCCAAGGCTCGCACCACAATCAATCCTTCTATCTGAGTCGCGCCCAATATTAATGTGGGTTCACTCGACATTTTTGATGTAACTGATTGCTGTGAAGCTTGCTGTGTAATAGATAAGAGCAAGCTCTGTACCAACTCTAAATCTTGCTTCTCATTTGAAGTGATATAAAAGGTTCCCATCATTGAATAATCAAGTAACCCCATATTTATCATTAACTTATCGCCACCATGAAAATTAAAGCCTTCAGTCAGAAGCCTTTGATTATCAAGATAGATTTCTGTTTTCCCAACGAGATGACCATGCTCGAATCCCTCATTCTGTGCAGGGCGTCCAAAACAGTGCATCTCCCAACCCCAAAACTGTGCACCCTTTTCTAGGCGAATTTCAGTATCTAAACGAACGTGTGCATTCGGGAAAAAGATGTTCTCTTGCGGCATCCATTCCAAGCGTGCATCTTTCTTCACTCGTAGGGTCTGCTTCTGCTTGGCGTACTTGTTGTTTGAGCGATAAAACTTGGTCGCACCGGGTGTGGTAATCAACGCGTGAGCACCGTGCTCAAGATTCACGTTAATATTGAGAGTGTCACCACCTACCACTCCGCCGGGGGGATGGAGTAAGTAGGTGTGACACGTTTCCCCATCAGGATACAGGGGGCGTTGCACCGCAAGCGGACCAGACTGCTGACGATTCTTTAATACGGTTTTATCACCTCGATCGACAAAGGTGAGGTTTAAACTCGCTTGCCAACCATCACGAATATCTTGTTCGATGGTCTCATTCAAAGATAAAGCTTCTACTAAAGAAGCCTTGCTTACTTCATTCGGAGAAAAGAGAGAATTCATACGGTTAGGTACTCCTTTATCAAGGACTCATCGAGCCCTGTCATTTCACCTTCTGCCACTTGGCGTCCACGGTCGATAATGCAAAAACGGTCACCGACCTTTCTTGC
The DNA here is from genome assembly GCF_041471405.1 of Vibrio sp. 10N.261.52.C11. Classification (NCBI taxonomy): domain Bacteria; kingdom Pseudomonadati; phylum Pseudomonadota; class Gammaproteobacteria; order Vibrionales; family Vibrionaceae; genus Vibrio; species Vibrio sp. 10N.261.52.C11. The sequence continues at coordinate 55,063 of NZ_JBFROI010000036.1, read as the reverse complement.
AAACGGCAGCTTCTGTTCAACCAACAGAACCGTGAGCCCCATTTTCTCGTTGAGCATGCGAATGATGTCGCCAATCTCTTGCACAATATTGGGTTGAATACCCTCCGTCGGCTCATCCAAGATCAATAGCTTTGGATTAACCACCAGCGCACGCCCAATCGCTAGCTGTTGCTGCTGGCCACCCGATAAATCACCACCGCGACGATGTAGCATCTCTTTTAACACTGGGAAAATATCGAAGATGAATTCAGGGATCTTGCGGTCACCCTTTTTACGAATCGGTAAACCGACCTCTAGATTTTCTTGAACAGTGAGCATTGGGAAGATCTGGCGACCTTGCGGTACATAGCCGATCCCTTGGCGTGGACGGTCCTCGGCATCGGTTTTCAAAAGTGACTCACCCGATAAGGAGATGTCACCGCTTTCAACCTTCACCAACCCCATAATGCATTGCAGTAAGGTGGTTTTACCGACACCATTTCGCCCCATTAGCACCGTGCATTTACCTTCTGGGATCTGCATATCCAAATCCCAGAGCGTGTGGCTCTCACCGTAATATTGATTAACTGATTTAACCTCTAGCATCCTATTCTCCGAGATAAACTTGTTTAACTTCAGGGTGAGCCTGCACTTGATCCATGGTGCCTTCAGCCAACACATGACCTTGATGAAGCACGGTGACATGGCTGGCGATAGAACGAACGAAATCCATATCGTGTTCAACGACCACAACCGAGTGCTTACCTGCCAGTGAGTTAAGTAACTCAGAGGTGCGATCCATTTCTTGGTGAGTCATACCTGCCACGGGTTCATCCACCAGCAACAGCTTAGGGTTTTGCATCAATAGCATGCCGATCTCTAACCACTGCTTTTGTCCGTGAGACAGGTTACCTGCCAAATTCGCCGCTTCGTCTTTTAAATGAATCAGCTCAAGTACCGAGGTCAATTTGTCTTTCTGTTCACCAGACATCACAGCGGTGAACGTCGCCCACACTGAGCGGTCACCGGCCATGGCTAATTCAAGGTTCTGCCACACAGTTAAACACTCAATCACGGTCGGTTTTTGGAATTTACGCCCAACGCCTGCATTGGCGATTTCGGCTTCGTTCATCTTCAATAAGTTGATGTTCGAACCCAACCACACCTCGCCGGTGTCTGGCTTAGTTTTACCTGTGATAATGTCCATCATGGTGGTTTTACCTGCGCCATTAGGACCTATGATACAGCGTAGCTCTCCCTCTTTGATGTAGAGGTTGAGGTCGTTTATCGCTTGGAAACCATCGAAGCTTTTGTTGACGCCTTCGACATACAACAGCACGTTATGTCGAGTATCGATGGCAGGATGAATATCGGGTTTGAGGTAATCAAAGACTTCGTCTCGACGAGTGAACGCCTGAACCGATTCCTTAACGTTACTAAATGTGGTCATACGATCACCTCCTTGTTTTCTGACTGATCATCCTTATCTGATTTTCCTTTTCCCTTGCCTCGTGAACCTGACGCCTTACGCAGTTGTTGCCATTTCTCGCTAACAAAGCCAATCACACCTTGTGGGAAGTACATGGTTGAAAGTACAAATAGACCACCTAGGGCGAATAACCACACCTCTGGGAATTCAACCGTAAACCAACTCTTGGCGTAGTTGATGATCAGGGCACCAACGATGGCACCAAACAGAGTGGCACGACCGCCCAAGGCAACCCAAACCACTATCTCAATCGAGTTAAGCGGAGCAAACTCTCCCGGGTTGATGATACCGACTTGAGGCACATATAAAGCACCAGCAATACCCGCGATAACCGCAGACAGAACGAAGACCCACAGCTTGATACCATCGACGTCGTAACCCATGAATCGAGTGCGAGATTCAGTATCACGAATCGCTAAAGCCACTCGCCCTAATCGACTGGTCACCACCATGCGACACGCGATGTAGCTGAGGATTAGCGCAATACCAGTCGCAACAAACAGACCTATCTTGACTGCATCACTTTGCAAGCTCAGACCGATGATGTCTTTAAAGTCCGTCAATCCATTGTTACCACCAAAGCCCATTTCGTTGCGGAAAAACGCCAGCATCAATGCGTAAGTTAACGCTTGAGTCATGATAGAAAGATACACCCCTGACACTCGAGAACGGAAAGCCAGATAACCGAACAAATAAGCCAATGCGCCCGGTACCAACACCACCATTAGGCAGGCGAACCAGAACTGATCAAAGCCCTGCCAGAACCATGGCAACGCCGACCAATCAAGAAACACCATGAAGTCAGGTAGGATTGGGTCACCATATACCCCACGGTCACCAATCTGGCGCATTAAGTACATGCCCATCGCATAGCCACCAAGCGCAAAGAAAGCACCGTGGCCAAGGCTCAAGATTCCGAGATAGCCCCACACCAGATCGAGCGCCAACGCCAACATTGCGTAGCTCAGATATTTGCCCATCAGCGAGATAGTAAAAGTCTCGACATGGAGCGGGTGCCCACTTGGTAATATGGTGTTAGCCAGTGGGATAAGAATAACGGCCGCTAGAATGGCAAGGATGGTCAGTTGGCCACCTTTGTCACCACGCATTGCCGAAAGTACAAATGATTTTGACTGCATGATGTTGTCCTTAACCTTCAGCCGCACGACCACGTTGCGGGAAGAGTCCGCGTGGGCGTTTTTGAATAAATAGAATGATGAAAACCAGTACCAGAATCTTGGCGAGAACCGCACCAGCCCATGGTTCTAAAATTTTATTGAACAGACCAAGGCTTAAGCCTGCGACTAGCGTGCCCCATAGGTTGCCAACACCGCCGAATACCACCACCATGAATGAGTCGATGATGTACGCCTGTCCCATATTAGGGCCAACGTTGGTCAGTTGAGACAGTGCCACGCCTGCAACACCCGCAACGCCAGAGCCTAAACCGAAGGTCATCGCATCAACTCGCTCTGAACGAATACCCATCGCACGAGCCATGCCACGGTTTTGAGAAACCGCACGAACCTGCAAACCTAGTGGTGTCTTTTTCAGAACCATTAATAAGCCCATAAATACCAAACCACAGAAGAGAATGATATAAAGTCGGTTGTAAGTCAGGGACAACATTGGGTTCAATTGAAGTGCGCCAGACATCCATTCAGGCGTGCTCACTGAGCGGTTCAAAGGAGAGAAAATCGAGCGAACAGCCTGCTGCAAGATTAAGCTAATACCAAAGGTCGCGAGTAAGGTTTCCAATGGGCGACCATAAAGGTGACGAATCACGCTTCGCTCAATCGCAATACCCACTAAGCCCGAAACGATGAATGCTGCAGGAATAGAAAGTATTAGCGCTAAACCAATATGATTCGGCATCAGAAGTTGCAATACATAGGTGGTGTAAGCGCCAATCATGATCAGCTCACCATGAGCCATGTTGATAACGCCCATCACACCAAAGGTGATCGCTAAGCCAATGCCCGCTAGTACCAATACCGAACCTAAACTCAAGCCAAAGAATACGGTTTCAACACCTGAGTACAGAGCTTGGCTTTGTTGATAATCGTCCATCGCACGCTCTGTTGCAGCCAAAATGCTTGGTTCTTGCTCACCGTTAAGTAGTTGGTTCAGTGTTTTTAGAACGACTGAATGCTTAAAGTCGCCCACTCGTTCAATCGATGTTACTCGAGCTTCAGTTGTTGCACTGTTATCAAGCGAGGTAAAAATAGCTAATAACAAATCCATTAGTTCAGCGACTTTACCATCGGTCTCATTTTCTCTAAGTTCGGATAAACGATCGATGATAGTGGCATCCTTAGTTCCCAGTAGATCGAGAACCGCTTGATAACGCACATCTGGGTTACTGCTATTTAATCCAATAGAGGCAATTTCACCCCGTAAGATCCCGCGAAGTTTGTTGTTTACGCGCACCTTTTTAAACAGCTTAGCATTGTCGATATTGAGAGTTGATTCATCCCATACAGACTGAGCTGAAGTGGCTGTTTTGGTGTTTTGAATGAGATAGAGCTGTTTATAATGTTCGTTTTTTTTATCATTGAAGTAATAGAGATTGCCGTTTAACCATCCATATAAAATAGCCTTCGACACGTCTTCCGTTTGTGTCTCAATGATCCAATCGATGGCTAGCTCTTTATCCGATGTTTTTTTACCAACTAGCGCCTTGGTAAAGCTAGCTTCATCCGTTATTCCAGCAAAAGCCAACTGAGCACTGATAGCCATGAGCAACAGCGCCTTAAATACGTTTAATACGTTCTTCATCCCTGCTTCCTTAACCAACAAGTTAGATATTGTTATTTTTTACTTGGTGGATATTTGGATAGTTGTTGTGACTTGAAACTAATTTGAGCCTTCTCTTTCGTTGCGCCTCCATGCAGAAGCACTCTTCCCTAAAGAGAAGGCTCAATATTCATAGCTAGTAGTTACCGGTAATAGCTAACACCCAGTAACGAAAGCTGATAACCAGTAACTAGTTATCAGCTAAGAGCGAATAACTCTAGTTACCACCAGAACACTTTTTAGTTTCAACGTTGAACGCACCACATGAGAATGGCTTAGACCAACTAGAGAATAGTTTTGCTGATTCAGGTAAGTAGTTAGACCAAGCATCACCTGCAACAAGGCCTGTGGTTTCCCAAACGATGTCAAACTGGCCATCATCTTGAATCTCACCAATCAATACAGGTTTAGTTATGTGGTGGTTTGGTAGCATGGTTGAGTAGCCACCAGATAGGTTTGGAACAGACACACCAATCAATGCATCTTGCACCGCTTCAGCATCGGTTGTGCCCGCATTAGTCACAGCTTGAGCCCACATATTGAAACCAATATAGTGTGCTTCCATCGGGTCATTCGTTACACGTTTGTCACTCTTAATGAATGACTGCCATGTTTCAACGAACTCTTCATTGACTTCGGTATCGACGCTCATGAAATAGTTCCATGCCGCTAAGTGACCCACTAGAGGTTCAGTATCCATGCCCGATAGCTCTTCTTCGCCAACCGAGAATGCAATCACTGGAATGTCTTCAGATGAAACACCTTGAGCACCAAGCTCTTTATAGAAAGGTACGTTTGCATCGCCATTCACAGTAGATACAACGGCGGTTTTCTTACCAGCTTCACCAAACTTCTTGATATCTGAAACAATAGATTGCCAATCAGAATGACCAAACGGTGTGTAGTTGATCATGATGTCTTCTTCTGCGACACCTTTACTTTTTAGGTAGGCCTCTAAGATCTTATTGGTGGTACGTGGATAAACGTAATCGGTACCTGCAAGCACCCAACGTTCCACTTCAAGTTCATCCATTAAGTAATCAACGGCAGGAATCGCTTGTTGGTTTGGCGCAGCACCGGTGTAGAAAACGTTTTTAGAGGACTCTTCGCCTTCATACTGTACTGGGTAGAAAAGGATGCTGTTTAGCTCTTCAAAAACTGGCAGCATGGATTTACGTGATACCGATGTCCAACCACCAAATACCACATCCACTTTTTCTTTCTCGATAAGCTCACGTGCTTTCTCAGCAAACAGCGGCCAGTTTGACGCAGGGTCAACAACTACAGGCTCAAGCTTCTTACCAAGTAAGCCACCTTTTTTGTTTTGCTCGTCGATGAGCATAAGAACGGTATCTTTTAGCGTTGTTTCACTGATCGCCATAGTGCCTGACAATGAATGTAGAACGCCGACTTTAATGGTATCGTCAGCCGCAAGCACTGTTGCAGAAGAAAATGAAAGTGTTGTACACAGTGCAGCTAGCGATAAATTGAACACCTTGTTCATGATTGTTACTCCATAATTGTATTTTTGTTATTCAATTACAGAGTTACAAGAAGAGTGCCAAACTTAAAACATAACCAACAAAGTTTTAAGCCTTTGTATTTAATAGTACTTTAACTAAGTTAACACCAATGCAGTGCATAGCGACAAGGTTACTATGTTTCATGCTGGTGCAGTGACGATAAGATTGAACCAAGATGACACACGCATATTCGCTAAATACAAAAAAGGCCCAATATTTTCATACTAGACCTACAAAAAACACCTCAGATTATCGTCTTGCCATTGAGAGGTAAGACTATTCGGCTTGTTGAAACTCGAATTTCACTCTCGACTTAGATTTAAGCTCGTTACAATCACCATTGCAGAAATAGCTCGCAGCCCCACAAGCTTGAAGCTTCTCTAATTGGCTGCTGCACTCAGGACAAAAGCCCACTTTTGTAAAGTGATCTTGGCAGCTTTCACAGTGGTATTTACCATCCCAGCTAAGTTCTGACTGGCATTTAGGGCAGATATTTTCACTCATAGGAAATCCTAACTTTTTACTTTCAGTACTAATAAGCAATCTACTCTTTCTTCGCCTTGGCTTGCTTGATTTGATACATGCTTTTGTCAGCTGACGCAATCAACTGATCGAGCCCTTTAGGCGACTTTTCACAAGCAATCCCAACACTGACTGAAAACTGAACGCCATTAATATAGAGAGCTTTATCCAACGCTTTTTCTAAGCTGTGATAAAAGTCTGACACTTTTTGTTCGGTATCAAAGCAAGAAAACACTACAAACTCGTCACCGCCGTAACGACCTACCTTGGCACATGCCGTAGTCGCTTCATCGAGAACTTTTGCAACGGCTAACAGAACATCATCGCCAAAGCTATGGCCATACGTATCGTTGATTGACTTGAATTTATCAACATCAACAAACAGGCAGGCCATCACTTTGTCCGCAAAACATCGTTTAACTAAAACCTTCTTAGCTTCACTTAACAATGCTCGGCGGTTCAAGCAATGCGTCAGCGAATCATGACTGGCAAAAAAGTTGAGTTGATTCTCTAGCTCGTATTTCTCTAGCGCTACTGAATACAAAGAAGCAAGCAGCTCCAAGATCTCGAGTTCAAATTCATGAGGTTCTGAAATGCATCGGCTGTAAATCGCAAATGTACCTAGCACGTGGCCATGCGAAGAGATGATGGGCACCGACCAACAAGCGTGTAAGTTGGCTTGATTGGTCAAGGTTAAGAAAGGCGCCCAATTTGAGTGAGTATTAATATCAGAGACCATAACAGCTTTCTTAAGCGCAGCTGCCTCGCCACAAGAGCCTATCCCCGCACCAATTCCTACCCCTTCAATCTGTTGATTGTAAAAATCAGGCAGGTTTGGGGCATATTCAAGGTGTAACGTTTTAGACTCTGAGTTGAGCAGTAGAATTGAAGCCATGCGCTGCCCAAAAAGCTGCTCGGTAAGCTGAATAATCTTGTGATTTAAATCTTTGCGATCCATCCCAAGCGCAAGCTTCCGTAGCAAGCTATTGACGGCTCGATGACCTTCTAATAAAAATTGTTGTTCCATTCACTAAGGCTTTCAATTGTGTAATCGGGTACAGCTTGTTCTTATGCAAGCTTGTTATTGGTTAATAATAGCACACTAAATTAGTACGACACACAATCGAAGATCATAGGTTGATCTTTCGCTTTATCTATTTTGATCAGCGATCTACCCCAAAAAGAATATTTATATCACCACACACCGAAAGCATAAGTTACATATGCTGCATTTCAATTTCAAATAGTCATTTATATCAAAAGTGACATGTAAAAATAAAATAAACAGCACAAGCCATTTCGATCTGTAGTCTAAATCATCGAATTACATGCGTCAGCATTTCAATGTTTTGGCCATCTAGCTGGGTCAGCTTAACGGACAGCGCACCAAGTTCTGAGGTGTTCTCAATGTGAGTACCACCACACGGAATAGACACTAAAGTGTCGGCATCCAACTGCCATTCCCAATAGCGAGAGTCTGTTAATGCTTCGCCTTCCAGTCGCATTGCAACTGGCGTCGGCTCTGCAAGCCAGCCCGCAAGCATTTGGTTGATATCAGCTTCGATGTCATCAAGATTTGCTAGCATGTCTGCAACGTTCAAACCGCGCTTCTTCAGGGTTTTGCCTAAGCGATACTTATCGGTACACAGCTCTGGAGTCACAAAGCTCGTCACTTGTGCATAACTATTGAAGTCGTAACTGCCAAGCGGATCTTTTCTGTCCGCATCTTTACGCCAGTAGCTCTCAGCCAATACTTTATTCAAGGCTAGGAAAGCGATGTGGCCAGCACTGTGACCACGGCTCAAACTGGCTTGGTACTCTTTATCAACCGACAACACGACTTCGTCGTTAACCTTAATCATAGAAGCAGATGTAGGTAGCTGGTGGACAACAACAAACGCCCACCCTTCCGTATCACGCTTAACAGGGATATCTGCTGCGATATGAAGCTTGCCAGTAGATTGTTCTATAGCACCAACAAGGCAGTCTTCAACGGGAAATTGCACTTCACCAACATTCACAAAGCCTTGGTCTGCAGGGTGATCGGGCCAAATATGACTCACTGGGTGGAAAGGTGTTACGTCGGCAATCAGGTAAGTTTTGCTGTCGTCGCTTTCAACGTACTGCGCTTTAGCATTGAGCTGCCAAGCCTGATGACAAAATTGAGTGATGGTTGGTGTGATTGCTGACACAGGTGTAATCAAATCGCTAGTAGTCATATCGTTCTTCTTCTGGAATCTAGTCTGATTCGTTGAGCCATGATGATAAAAACGTATTGTTATGGCTTAACGTGAATTTTGCTTAAAAAAATACCCGAGACAGGCTCGGGTATCAAATCTATTGGAAAGGTTTACTTACGACCTTTAACCATGCTCATCATACGCTTACGTTTACGTTCTTGAGAAATTGTCAGCTTGTTTGTCTTAGCTTCAAATGGGTTCTCGCTGTTCTGGAATTGAATGCGAATAGGTGTACCCATGATTTCTAGTGAACGACGGTAGTAGTTCATCAAGAATCGTTTGTATGAATCTGGCAAGTTACGAACTTGGTTGCCGTGGATAACGATAATCGGTGGGTTGTAGCCACCAGCGTGCGCGTATTTCAGTTTCACACGACGGCCACGAACCATAGGCGGTTGGTGATCATCAGTCGCCATCTTCATGATACGAGTTAGCACAGAAGTACCAACACGAGTAGTCGCTGATTTGTAAGCTTCTTGTACAGACTCAAACAAGTGACCAACACCTGTACCGTGAAGTGCAGAGATAAAGTGAATACGTGCGAAATCAACGAAGCCTAAGCGACGGTCTAGCTCTTTCTTAACGCGTTCTTTAACGTCGTTATCTAGGCCATCCCACTTGTTTACGGCAATAACAATTGAACGACCAGCGTTCAACGCAAAGCCTAGCAAGCTTAGATCTTGATCAGAGATGTTTTCGCGAGCATCGATAAGCAGCAATACAACGTTAGCATCTTCAATCGCTTTCAGTGTTTTAACCACTGAGAACTTCTCTACCGTTTCGTTGATGTTTTTACGACGACGAACACCCGCAGTATCGATTAGAACGTATTCACGCTCGTCACGCTGCATTGGGATGTAGATAGAGTCACGAGTCGTACCTGGCATATCGTAAACAACCACACGCTCTTCACCAAGAATACGGTTCGTTAGCGTTGATTTACCTACGTTAGGACGGCCAATGATCGCTAGTTTGATCGGTTGATCTTGAAGACGCTTGAATTCTGCTTCAGCTTCTTCTTCTGTAAATTCAACCTGCTCTTCTTCTTCGTCTTCAAACTCAGTTAAGTCGCTTACTTCGCCATTCTCAGCTTTTAGCGCTTCTGCGAATGGGTTAAGAGCAAGGTCAATAAGTGCAGTAACACCACGACCATGCGCCGCAGCGATTTGGTACATGTCTTCTACACCTAGTTGCCAGAAGTCAGCACTTGCAGCATCAGGGTCGATACCATCAACCTTGTTTACTACTAGCATTGAAGGCTTTTCTAGTTGACGTAGGTGCTTAGCAATCGCCACGTCTGAAGGTGTTAGACCCGCACGGCCATCTACCATAAATAGAACGACATCAGCTTCATCAATCGCCGCTAGCGACTGTTCAGCCATTTTAGTTTCAACACCTTCTTCAGTACCGTCGATACCGCCAGTGTCAATAACAATAAAGTCATGCTCGCTAAAATGAGCATGACCGTATTTACGGTCACGCGTTAAGCCAGGGAAATCCGCAACCAATGCATCACGAGTTCGAGTCAATCGGTTAAATAACGTAGATTTACCTACGTTCGGACGCCCTACTAGAGCAACAACAGGTACCATAACAACCTCTACAATTTCTTCTCTAAATGTAGTTATAGGTAAGCACTTGTTCGCAAGTTTAAACTCTTACCTATAACCACACGGTTTATTAATTTTTAACAACAAAACGGCTCCTGGCTGTTACCAACCAGGAGCCGACTGTGAATTATATCACGCTTTTATTGGCTAATCGTTAGTTTCTTTACATCGCCATTGCGAGTCGTCACTAAGTAGCCTTCAGGCAGTTCAATTGGTGCAACCGCAAAGCCGCTATCATCGACAAGCTGTTGAGCAACAAACTCACCCGATGAACGATCCAACCAGTGCAGATAACCTTCAGTATCACCCACGACTACATAACCATTAATAATAGCAGGTGCTGTCAGTAAGCGGTTTTCTAACAATGGAGTGCTCCACAGTTCAGTACCACTACGCGCATCAACCGCAACCACATGGTCTTTGTCGGTAACAACGAACAAACGGCTACCATCACTTGCTAAATCAATCGCTGATGAGTAGTTACGTTTCCAAATTGGCTTACCAGAACGAAGGTCGATAGCAATCAGCTGACCATTGATACCTACGGTATACAGGGTGCCACCAAGAACAATTGGAGATGCATCAACATCAACCAAACGATCAATTTCCGTTGCACCTTTTGGTGTGCCTACTGGCTGTTGCCAAATAAGCTGACCACGATCAACGATAGCCGCAGCTAGACGACCATTTGCTGTACCCCAGAATACACCACCAGAAACTGCAACAGGCGAGCTATCGCCACGCAGTGTTAGGCTTGGTACTTCCGTACTGATGGTCCATTTTTGTTCACCGCTTGCTTGATCTAACGCGATCAACATACCGCGACTGGTATGAACAATGACCATGTTGCTATCAGTTGCTGGGGATGCAAGCACCTCGCCATTGACTGATACACGCCACAGCTCTTCACCGGTCGATTCTTCCAGTGCGATCACTTCGCCATTTTCAGAACCAACAAAAACTTTACCGTAAGCCGCCGTTAAGCCACCCGATAAACGAGCCAATACGTCTTTCTCAAGATCGACTTTCCACAGCGCTTTACCTGTATCAGGATCAAGCGCTTTAACCATACCTTCACGGCTTGCAACAAACACTTTGTCGTAAGCCAATTCTGGCGTTAGTTTTGAAAAGTAGTGACCAACACCATCACCAACCGACGTAGACCATTCCTGACTAGGAGTGAACTCGCTGTTTACCGTTGGTACTGGAGCCATGATTACGGTGTCTTCTTCACCCGCACAGCCAGCTAGTAGGCCAAGAGCAATCGCACACAACGCCGCTTTTGGAAACATCTTCTTCATTCAAAGCGCCTTATTTAGCTAGGTCGTCAAGTTTGATTTGAAGCGTTTGGCTAGCGTCAACAGCTTGCTGTGCTTCTGTGTAAGCACTGTATGCTGCGTCTGTGTCGCCTTTACGAAGTGAGATATCACCACGCAGTTCAGCAACACGGCCTTTCCAAGATTCGTCTGTCATAGCAGCAAGATCAGTCAGTGCTGCGTCAAATTCACCTTGCTCAGCTTTAATACGTGCAACACGGTAAGTAAGTAGTGGCGCAAGTGCCGCGTCCTTAGTTGCCGATTTTGCCCACTCGAGCTGTTCAAGTGCCGCCGCTAGATCGCCTGCTTGTACTTGTACTTTTGCTAGTTGCATAGCAGCAAGTACTGAGTACTCAGCATCTTTGTTTGCGTCGATGAAAGCTTGAATATCAGATTGAGCATCAACACCCTTAACATCAAGAGCTGAAATTACAGAGGTGTAGCTTTCTGAAGCTGCTTCACGCGCTTCAACTACTGAATCTTGGTAATAGCGCCAGCCAAATAGACCACCTAAACCAATAACCGCACCAAAGATTACGGCTTTACCGTTCTCTTTCCACCAATCTTTAATGGCTTCAACTTGTTGCTCTTCGCTATCGTAAAGTTCCACTTCCTGTCCTCTTTAATTCTTTAAACGCCAGCATAGTGCTGACGTTAGTATTCATTATGAGCGTTTGCTCAATGGCTAATTAGATTAGCGCAGCAACTTTCTCTGCAACTTCCGTTTGAGACACGGTTTCTTGCTCGCCGCCAACCAGATCTTTTAGCACAACTGTATTGTCAGCAACTTCGTTCTCACCAAGTACCAGCGCCACAACAGCACCTACTTTGTCAGCACGTTTGAATTGCTTCTTGAAGTTACCACCACCGAAGTGGTTCATTACACGCACGCCTTCAACGGTGTCGCGTAATTGATTCGCTAACTGCATGCCCGCGATCATAGTACCTTCGCCAGCAGCAACTACGTATACATCAACGCTACGACGAACTTCTGTTAGCTCTAGCGTTTCCATCATCAGAACCAGACGCTCTAGACCCATTGCGAAGCCAACTGCATTGGTTGCTTTGCCGCCTAGTTGCTCAACAAGACCATCGTAACGACCGCCGCCACATACTGTACCTTGAGCACCAAGGCTGTCTGTGATCCACTCAAATACAGTGCGGTTGTAGTAATCTAGGCCACGTACTAGACGCTCATTAACTTGGTATTCGATACCAACAGCGTCAAGAAGTTCACACAAACCAGCAAAATGTTGCTTCGATTCTTCACCTAGATATTCAGATAGTCGAGGTGCGTCACCTAAGATAGCTTGAACATCAGGGTTCTTAGTATCAAGTACACGTAGAGGGTTAGTGTGCATGCGACGTTTGCAGTCTTCGTCAAGCACATCAATGTGTTGCTCAAGGAAAGCCACTAACGCAGTGCGGTAGCTAACGCGATCTTCTTGAGAACCGATTGAGTTCAGCTCTAGGCGAACGTGCTTATCGATACCTAGCTCACGCCATAGACGTGCTGTCATCATGATAAGTTCTGCGTCAACGTCTGGACCGTCTAGACCAAACACTTCAACACCACATTGGTGGAATTGACGGTAACGACCTTTTTGAGGACGCTCGTGACGGAACATAGGGCCCATGTACCATAGGCGCTGTTCATCACGGTTGATAAGGCTATTTTGAATACATGAACGAACACAACCTGCTGTGCCTTCTGGACGCAGCGTTAGGCTATCGCCATTGCGGTCGTCAAAGGTGTACATCTCTTTAGAAACAACGTCTGTCTCTTCACCAACTGCACGGCTAAATAGGTTTGTTTCTTCAACGATAGGCATACGTACTTCGTTGTAACCGTATGCACTCACCACGTTTTTAACTGCGCTTTCTACTTTCTGCCACAGTGGTGATTGAGTTGGAAGGCAGTCGTTCATGCCTCGAATTGCTTGAATATTTTTAGCCACAGTATTTATTCCGTAATTTCTCACGACCAGGTGTTAGTGCGAATAGACAATCACACCCCATCGCGTTGTATTAATCTTCTAAGTTTTCTACATCAATGCGATTTGCTTTATCAAGCACTGACGCTTTTGCACGAATCTTAGCTTCAAGTTTGTCGACAAGGTCATCGTTGTCGAAGCGCTCTTTCTGACGCTTACCATCTTCGTAGAAGGCACTCTTACGTGCACTACCAGCTAAACCTAAGTGAGACACTTCAGCTTCACCAGGGCCGTTAACCACACAACCGATGATAGATACGTCCATTGGAGTGATCACGTCTTCTAGGCGCTCTTCAAGGGCATTAACGGTGTTAATAACATCGAACTCTTGACGAGAACAGCTCGGACACGCAATGAAGTTGATGCCACGCGAACGAATGCGCAAAGATTTAAGAATATCAAAGCCAACTTTGATCTCTTCAACCGGATCAGCCGCTAGCGAGATACGCAGCGTATCGCCGATACCTTCAGAAAGAAGCATACCTAAACCTACTGCTGACTTCACAGAGCCAGCACGCGCACCACCCGCTTCGGTAATGCCAAGGTGAAGAGGTTGATCAATCTGCTTAGCCAGCAAACGGTAAGAACCGACTGCTAGGAATACATCAGACGCCTTAACGCTGACTTTGAATTGATCAAAGTTCAGACGGTCTAGGATATCGACGTGACGCATTGCTGATTCAACAAGCGCTTCTGCTGTAGGTTCTGTGTATTTCTCTTGGATCTCTTTCTCAAGAGAACCGCCGTTAACACCAATACGAATCGGAATATTCATATCACGTGCACAATCAACAACTGAGCGGATACGGCTTTCGTTACCGATGTTACCTGGGTTGATACGCAGACAGTCAACGCCGTATTCCGCCACTTTAAGTGCGATACGGTAGTCGAAGTGAATATCAGCAACCAAAGGAACAGAGACCTGCTGCTTGATTAGCTTAAAGGCTTCAGCTGCATCCATAGTCGGTACAGATACGCGAACGATATCAGCGCCAACTTTTTCCAGAGCTCTAATTTGAGCAACGGTCGCGGCTACATCTGTTGTTCTTGTGTTGGTCATGGATTGCACAGCAATTGGTGCACCATCACCGATCGGCACATCACCCACATAAATACGGGTTGATTTGCGACGAATAATAGGAGATTCGTGTTGCATATTAACTCTAAGGTAAGGTTATTCTAGCTACTTTGCCTGAAGTATACCCAGAAAGGTCGACAGGTTCACTTGCAAATGTCATTGATACGCCTTCTGGCGCACCTAGAATCACTTTATATGGCGCAGTTCCTGATAGATTTAACGACTGACCTGCTTTTTTGATGCCAGTCGACAAGGTTTTACCCGTTGCATCTTTTACTTGGATCCAGCAATCAGCGGTGAACTGCATCACTAGCTCGTTAGCCACAGCTTCAGGAGCCGTGCTAGCTTCAACCGTTTCTGCATTCGCAGCAGCTTCAGCAGTTGGCTCTGTCTCTGTTGCTTGTTGTGCAGGAGTTTCGTCAGCTGGAGTAACAGCATCTGAAGTATCTTCCGCATCGCTTATCGCAGCAAGGCCTTCAGTATCTTCAACAACAGAAGCACCCGCTTCATTTTGTTCAGCTTCAATCACTTCTAAAGAGGTGAATTCAGGGGCAAGTGATTCTTCTACCGCGAGCTCTTCTGAGCTTTCGGTATTCGCTAAAGATTGAGATAGGGTGTCTTGTTGTTGGTTCTGCCACCACCAAAGTGAGGAGATACCCGCAATGACCGCAAAAATACTCCAAGTCAGGATCATAATACGGCTGTTGTGCTTCTCGGTTTTGGTCTTACGAGAAAAACTCAGCATTTCTTGCTCTTGATGCTGAGCATCACCGGCATGATGCAGCGCACTCAATACGACTTTTTCATCAAGATTGACGTATTTCGCGTATGAACGAATATAGCCACGCATAAACGTCGCCACTTGATCTGACTCGAATTGGTTTTCTTCAATTTGTTGGATCAGAGTAACGCGAAGTTTCAAGCGATCAGAAATCTGCTTTTGCGTTAAACCAAGAGATTCTCGTTTGTTCTTAAGCAGCGTTCCCGCTTCCAAAGCTGGAGCTACGTTTTCTTGCGCTTGTGTATCTTGTTCTGTGTTCATAGAGAGTGAACTTCTAAAGTATTATCGCAGGTTGAGGAGAGCGTTTTCTTATTGTCGTTTAAGCTCAATCTAACAACCCACGTTATGTGGAATTTTTCCTGCTATCTAAATCATCAACCCTTAAAGGCGAACATCATTCATTTATTATGGATGACCTTCTCAGGAAGCTAGTTTATCAAGTAGCCAACCTAAATAGACATATTGATGATCAGTAGCAAGCGAGCACTTAAATTAATTTAAGATTAGTTAATCATAAGCTAATGCCATTACAAGGCAAAAACACTTTAAACAAAATTTACCGTCAGCTCATGGTTTTGTCCAAAATTTGACGAAAAATGTAAGAAAGCGTGGGCAAGAAGTCCAAAAAATCAAAAACTGCACCCCAGAAAAGCAACAAGCCAGAAGTAAGACTTCTGGCTTGTTTAGGTTCTAATCGCGTTTTATACCGCTTTTACTTCAATCACACCACCGGCAATCAAGTTCGCTTCAGAGGCTGCTTTAAGCATTTTAGTACGCTTGGTTCTATCAATCACATCACCGACTAACTGACCACACGCGGCATCAATATCATCACCACGAGTCTTACGAACGGTTACTGTGTAGTTGTATTCCATCAGCGTTTTTTGGAAGCGATCAATACGAGAGTTGCTTGGCTTCTTATAAGGCGACCCCGGGTAAGGGTTGAATGGAATCAAGTTGATCTTACAAGGCGTCTCTTTCATTAGCTCAGCAAGTTCACGTGCGTGGTCCATATCATCATTCACATGATCCAATAACACGTACTCAACCGTTACTTTACCGCGGTTAGCATTTGAAGATGCAATGTAACGACGAACAGATGCTAGGAAGTCTTGGATATCCCAACGGTCGTTGATCGGCATGATTTGGCTACGTAGTGCATCGTTTGGCGCATGTAGAGAAATAGCCAATGCGACATCGATGTTGTCTGTCATTTGGTCAAGGCCAGAAACAACACCAGAAGTTGATACGGTTACACGACGCTTAGACAGTGCGAAACCTAGATCATCAAGCATGATTTCTAATGATGGCATTAGGTTCTTCATGTTCAATAGAGGCTCGCCCATACCCATCATTACAACGTTAGTAATTGGACGACGACCGGTTTCTTTTTCTAGGCCGATTTCACGAGATGCACGCCAGATTTGGCCAACAATCTCTGAAACTTTTAGGTTACGGTTGAAGCCTTGTTGAGCTGTAGAACAGAACTTACATTCAAGTGCACAACCAACCTGTGAA
This sequence comes from Vibrio sp. 10N.261.52.C11, assembly GCF_041471405.1. Classification (NCBI taxonomy): domain Bacteria; kingdom Pseudomonadati; phylum Pseudomonadota; class Gammaproteobacteria; order Vibrionales; family Vibrionaceae; genus Vibrio; species Vibrio sp. 10N.261.52.C11. Next base: position 38,217 of record NZ_JBFROI010000036.1, on the reverse strand, counting down.
GATACACATAGCGTCGCACGGTCACCATCTGGGATGTATACCGTTTCAACGTCTTGGTCGCCAACGCTCATCGCCCATTTAATTGTGCCATCTGAAGAGTGTTGAGCTTCAGAAACAACAGGTGCAACAATCTCACAGCGACGTTGAAGTTTCTCACGTAACTTTTTGTTGATGTTATTCATTTGTTCGAAGTCATCGACACCGAAGTGATAAATCCACTTCATCACTTGCTCTGCTCGAAACGCTTTCTCATTCAGTTCTTCTGTGAAAAATTTACGAAGACCTTTACGATCAAAATCGAGTAGATTGACTTTAGCTGTGGTCATGATGCCTCTCAATGACGGAACAATAATTAAGGGCGCGAATTGTACAGGCTTTACGCAACTTCAACAAGCATTGTAAAACCCTGTGTTTATTAAGACATTCAAACTTAAGCGATTAAAATTTGAACAATTGTGTTTATCGGCCTGATATTAGCCAATTTAAACAAAGATTCCCGATTACACCCCTTCGTCGCTTTCGGGAATGACGTAAATAATCACCAATTGCTCGATAATATTTACCACGAGATGGTTGCTCCAAAGTTCCCCGTCATTCCAGAACTGAGGAACGAAGTATCTGGAATCTCCAATAACAAAAACAGATTCCCGATTACGCTCCTTCGTCGCTTTCGAGAATGACGACTAAATTGATTATCGAGAGCGTAAAATCCACTTACAAAAAAGGCCTCACCGAAGTGAAGCCTTTAGAATAATTTGCAGTGCCGATTATTGAGCTGGGCGTGGGCAAATTTCAGATTCTGGGAAGAAGAATTCGATTTCGCGAGCTGCAGACTCAGGGCTGTCGCTGCCGTGAACTGAGTTGTAACGCATGCTGATTGCGTAGTCAGCACGGATAGTACCGCATGCCGCTTCTTCTGGGTTTGTTTTACCCATAAGCTCACGGTAACGAGCGATAGCGTTTTCGCCTTCAAGCACTTGAACCATGATAGGACCAGAAGTCATAAACTCTTTAAGAGCTGGGAAGAACTCTTTACCTTCATGTTCAGCGTAGAAGCCACTCGCTTGCTCTTCAGTAAGACGAACCATTTTAGCAGCAATAATTTCTAGGCCTGCTTTTTCGATACGGTGGTAGATTTCACCAACAAGGTTACGCTTAACTGCATCCGGCTTAACAATTGAGAACGTTCTTTCTAGAGCCATAGGGATTCCTTCACTTCATTTTTTTGTTATTAAATACTGAAATTACTGAGATCTTTCGATCTGAGCTTTATGAATGAGCGGCACAAAATACCGCTCACCCTTATTATTATTTTGCTTGGTCGATAAGAAGACGAGCCAGTGTGCGAACGCCCATACCCGTTGCGCCTGCCGCCCACTTGTCACTTGCTGACTTACGGTAAGTACCCGCGCAATCCATATGAATCCAACCTTTTTTGTAGTCATCTACAAAGTAAGAAAGGAATGCCGCAGCTGTACTTGCACCCGGTGTGTAATCGCCCGTGCTGATGTTTGAAAGATCAGCAAAGTTTGAAGGCAACATACCACGGTGGAAATCAGCAAGAGGCAGTGGCCATAAGCCTTCTTTCTCTTGATTTGCCGCCGTTAGCGCTTGGTGAGACAACTCATCATCGAAGCTTAATAGTGCGTGGTAGTCGTTACCTAATGCGTTTTTAGCCGCGCCTGTTAGCGTTGCACAGTCGATGATCAGCTCAGGGCTTTGTGCACTTGCGTACATCAGGCCATCAGCTAGCACTAAGCGACCTTCCGCATCAGTGTTCATGATCTCAACTGTTTTACCGTTTTTGTAGGTAATGATATCGCCAAGCTTCAATGCGCGACCAGAGATCATGTTCTCTGCGCAACATAGAATAAGCTTGATGCGCTTGTTAAGACCGCGTTCAATCGCAAGACCTAAACCACCAGTAATCGTTGCTGCGCCACCCATGTCAGCTTTCATCGCTGTCATGAATTGGCCTGGCTTGATACTGTAACCGCCCGAATCGAACGTAATACCTTTACCGACTAAACAGGCAAATACAGGTGCGTTTTCATCGCCTGTTGGGTTGAAGTCCAGTTGCAGCATTGCTGATGTACGCTCAGAGCCACGGCCGACCGCGTAGATGCCTTCCCAACCTTCGGTTAGTAGATCCTTGTCTTTAACGATCTTCGCTTTAACAGTGCCCGCTGGCGCCACTGACTTGATGTATTCTGCAGCCATTGTCGCAAGTTGACGAGGTGCCACTTCTTCAGCGGTTTTATTGATAATGTCACGCGTCCAGTCAGTAGCACGGATGCGAGCTTCTAGCTCAGCTTGGTCGGCTTCTGAAAGTGCATCCCATTCCAATGCATTCTTTTTCTTTGGTCCACGGTAGCCTTGGTAAAAAGCCCAAACGCTTTCTAGATCCCAACCTTCACCACGAAGTGAAACGAATGCGATACCTTGTCCGTCAAGCGTACGACCCGCACGTTGAACTGCGCCTAGATCGTGGCCTTCACCAATGTGAATTGTCGCTCCCGCTTCTGAGAACGATAAAATAGCTCTTGCTCCCCACTGAGGCTGGGCAGCTTCTTGACTTAAAAATACTGACATCTGTGTAGACATGATTTCTCCTTGTCATGAACCACTTCGAGAGTGTGATTCTGATTATTTTTTATTAGCGCACTGATGTTAGCATTATGTAGGAGGAAAATGTCATTTTGATAAAAAAACGGACCATAAGGTCCGCTTTTTTTAGTAAGAATTGTTAACTTGGCTGCGTTTTATATTGGACTGATGCCAACCCGCGACCAAATCATCAGATAAGAGGATTAATCCATCTCATCCATCCAGCACAAAATAATAGCCTCTAAGATTTTTTCATTCGAGTGGTTAGGCTCGTCATCAAACTCTTCAAGGTCTAGCACCCATTGATGCAGATCGGTAAAACGTACCGTTTTAGGATCAGTATCAGGGTACAAATCACATAGCTCAATTGCGATGTCTCGCGAATCAACCCACTTCAAGCTCATAACACTTCCTTATATTTATTAGCGACGCTTGGTCACCTTTATGCTCTATATTCTAGGCCAGTTTTCTTAGTATGTTTGTCTAAGCAATAACTCTCTCAGTCATCGCTGTATTAGCCATGACTGAGAACAGGTTCTTAATGGTCTTCAGAAGCCAGGTTCAACGTGTACTTTGGAATCTCTACAACAAGATCCGTATCAGCCACTTTAGCTTGGCAACCCAAGCGAGATTCCATCTCTAAGCCCCATGCTTTATCTAGCATGTCGTCTTCTAGATCATCACTCTCTTCTAAAGAATCAAAACCTTCACGAATCACAACGTGACATGTTGTACATGCGCACGATTTCTCACATGCGTGTTCAATACCAATACCGGCCTTCAGTGCAACATCAAGAACCGTCTCACCAGTTTTTGCTTCTAAAACAGCGCCTTCTGGACATAGATCTTCGTGAGGTAAAACAATAATCTTTGGCATGTTTATCTATTCTCTAACTATTAAATATTATCGACTGACTGACCTGACAGTGCAGCACGAATTGATTTATCCATACGACGAGAAGCAAAGTCTTGGCTCGCTTTGTCGGTATTCTTAATTTCTAGTTCAATAGCATCAGCGTTGTCGCCATTACGCACTTCAATCAGTGCTTCAATCGCTTGAACAAGTTGTTGTTTGCCTTGCTCATCAAGTAGCTCGTCACCGTCGGCTTGCATTGCAGCGATAAGGCCTTCGATAACGCGATCCGCTTCTACGCGTTGCTCAGCAAGAGCACGCGCTTGCATGTCTTCTTTTGCAAACGTCATCGAATCTTTCAGCATGCTAGCCACTTCGTTGTCGCTTAGACCGTAAGAAGGCTTAACTTGGATTTCAGCTTGAACGCCAGTGCTCTTCTCCATTGCGGTAACCGATAGCAGGCCATCAGCATCCACTTGGTAAGTAACACGAATATGAGCAGCACCTGCAGTCATCGGCGGGATGCCTTTCAGAGCAAATCGAGCCAGTGAACGACAGTCATCAACCATCTCACGCTCGCCTTGCACGGTGTGTACTGTCATTGCAGTTTGACCGTCTTTGAACGTGGTAAACTCTTGTGCACGAGCAACTGGGATCGTGGTATTACGAGGGATGATCTTTTCGACTAAGCCACCCATGGTTTCGATACCCAGTGACAGAGGGATAACATCCAATAGCAGCATCTCAGAGTCAGGCTTGTTGCCAACTAAGATATCCGCTTGAATCGATGCGCCAATCGCAACCACTTCATCAGGGTTAATACTGGTTAATGGAGTACGACCAAAGAAGCCACCGACCATTTCACGAACAAGTAAGGTACGAGTTGAACCACCTACCATCACGACTTCTAGTACTTCATCCGCGTCAACTTCCGCATCTTTCAGTGCTCGGCGGCACGAAAGCAGCGTTTTCTTAACTAGTGGCTTGATGATCTCTTCGAACTCTTCACGAGTTAAAGAGCCAGACCAACCTAGTGCTTCAACATTAACGCTTTCAGCTTCAGATAAGCCAATCTTCGCTTCTGTTGCTGCGTCTAGAAGAATACGGTTCTGTTCTGCTGTCAGCTCTAACAAGCCCATTTGCTCTTGGAAATGATCCGCAATTAAATGGTCAAAGTCATCGCCGCCTAATGCAGAGTCACCACCGGTTGCTAAAACTTCGAAGACACCTTTAGACAGGCGTAGGATAGAGATATCAAACGTACCACCGCCTAAGTCATAAACAGCGATTACCCCTTCTTTACCTGAATCCAAGCCATAAGCAATCGCAGCTGCAGTGGGTTCATTAAGAAGACGTAACACATGAAGACCAGCAAGTTGCGCTGCGTCTTTGGTACCTGCACGTTGTGCATCATCAAAGTACGCAGGGACGGTAATCACGGCACCAGCCAATTCACCACCTAACGTCGACTCAGCACGTTGACCGAGTGCACGAAGAATATCTGCAGATACTTGAATTGGGTTCTTATTTCCTTGCGCTGTGTTAATCACAGGCAGGCCATTATCACTTTCTTCAAACTGATATGGCAGAGATGGGTATCGCTGTTGAATATCTGACAGTGAACGACCGATTAATCGCTTAACTGAGATAATGGTATTTTTAGGATCAGTTTGTGCATTTACACGCGCTTCATCACCAGTGGTGTACGACTCTGACTGATAGTGAACAACGGAAGGGAGAATACTGCGACCTTGTTGATCAACAAGCGTGCTTGCCTCACCACTGCGCACTGACGCAACCAATGAGTTTGTTGTACCTAAATCAATACCCACTGCAAGCTTGTGCTGGTGAGGAGCGGCGCTTTGCCCTGGTTCTGCAATCTGAAGTAGTGCCATGGATGTGTCCTTGTTATACGAACTAGCCGATCAAACGATCTTCAACTAACTCGATTTCATTCTTTAATTTTGCAATAAACTTAAGCTTTCTTACTCGGTCTGCAGCTTCTAACCAAGCTTCGCTGTCGAGTTCTTGTTGGATAGCGCTTAATTGTTGTTTATACATTTTGCTAACCTTTCCTTCAAATGCAAACAAAGCATCTTCAGGATCAGAACTGTCGGCGATATCTTCCAGCTCTTCACGCAATTCCATTTGCTCCATCAGGAACATAGGATCTTGCATAGTCTGCTGCTCACCACGAATATCCTCACCATGTTGAACTAACAGGTATTCAGCTCGGCTGATTGGATTTTTCAACACCTGGTACGCATCATTGATTTGCGCAGCTTTTTGCACAGCCAGCAAGCGATCTCGCTCAGAAGCCGTGGCAAATTTATCAGGGTGGAATTGGCGTTGCAGATCTCTAAACTGAGAAGAAAGAAGGCTACCATCCAGTTGAAACTGAAGTGGTAGCCCAAATAATTCGAAATGATTCATGTAACGGTGGTCCTAAGTTTAGGCTCTTTACTTAGAGCCTAATTTTATTCTTCGCTCATTATAAACGCTCAACGATTGAGGCGTTTATACATTGAAGCTCTCACCACAACCACATTCGCCTTTCGCGTTAGGGTTGTTGAATTCAAAACCTTCGTTTAGGCCTTCTTTTACGTAATCAAGCTCAGTACCGTCTAGGTAAACTAGGCTCTTTGGATCAATGATGACCTTAACACCTGAATGCTCGAACACTTCGTCTTCTTCGTTGAGCTCGTCAACGAATTCCAGTACATACGCCATACCCGAACAGCCAGTAGTTTTTACCGCTAAGCGCAACCCGATACCTTTACCTCGGTTATCTAGGAAAGCTTGAACTCGGCTTGCTGCCGTATCTGTCATGGTGATGGCCATACTACAACCTTGTGTTTTATATAAATTGAGAACTCAGGGGGAGCACAAAGGGTGCTCCCAAATATTACTTTTTTGAAGTGATTACGTTGTAGAAACGATTAGTGCTTCTTTTTGTAATCCGCAACCGCTGCTTTGATTGCATCTTCAGCAAGAATTGAACAGTGAACTTTCACTGGTGGCAACTCTAGCTCTTCTGCGATTTCAGAGTTTTTAATAGCAGCTGCTTCATCAATACTTTTACCTTTAACCCACTCAGTGACTAGTGAGCTAGAAGCGATTGCGCTACCGCAACCGTAAGTCTTGAATTTTGCGTCTTCAATAATACCTTCTGCAGATACTTTGATTTGCAGTTTCATTACGTCACCACAAGCTGGTGCGCCAACCATGCCGCTACCTACACTTGGATCTTCTTTATCAAACGAACCTACGTTACGTGGGTTTTCGTAGTGATCAATTACTTTTTCGCTATATGCCATGATAGTTACCTCGAATCCTCTATTTCCGTGAGATTAGTGATGAGCCCACTCAACAGTGTTCAAATCAATCCCTTCTTTATACATATCCCATAGAGGAGACATGTCGCGTAATTTATTTACTGCTACACGGATTTGTGCAATCGCGTAGTCGATTTCTTCTTCCGTAGTGAAACGGCCGAATGAAAAACGTACTGAGCTGTGTGCCAGTTCATCGTTTAAGCCAAGAGCGCGTAAAACGTATGAAGGCTCAAGACTCGCTGATGTACATGCAGAACCTGATGATACCGCTAAGTCTTTTAAAGACATAAGCAGAGATTCACCTTCAACGAAAGCAAAGCTCACGTTTAGGTTATGTGGTACACGTTGATCTAAGTCGCCATTTACCGTTACTGCTTCTAGATCTTGAACCCCTTTCAATAGACGCTCGCGAAGTGCTAGTGCGTGGTCATAATCTTTCTGCATGTCTTGTTTAGCGACAGCAAAAGCTTCACCCATACCCACGATTTGGTGAGTAGCAAGCGTACCAGAACGGAAACCACGTTCGTGACCTCCACCGTGCATCTGTGCTTCAAGACGAATACGTGGCTTACGACGAACGTACAAAGCACCAATGCCTTTAGGGCCGTATGCTTTGTGTGCAGAAAGAGAGATAAGGTCAACTTTCATCTCTTTTACATCTAGTGGGATTTTACCCGCAGACTGAGCCGCATCAACGTGGAAGATGATCTTGCGTGAACGACATAATTCGCCGATTGCAGAGATATCTTGGATTACACCAATCTCGTTGTTTACGTGCATGATAGAAACAAGAACCGTATCTTCACGCATTGCTGCTTGTAGCTTGTCTAAATCAATGATGCCGTTTGCTTCAGGCTCAAGGTAAGTCACCTCAAAACCTTCACGCTCTAGTTGGCGACATGGATCAAGAACCGCTTTATGTTCTGTTTTACACGTGATTACGTGCTTACCTTTCTTCTCGTAAAAGTGCGCTGCACCTTTGATAGCAAGGTTGTCTGACTCTGTAGCACCTGACGTGAAAACAATCTCACGTGGGTCTGCATTTAGTAGATCGGCAATTTGCTCACGAGCATTATCTACTGATTCTTCTGCCTGCCAGCCGTAACGGTGTGAACGAGATGCAGGGTTACCGAAGTTACCGTCCATCGTCATGCACTGAACCATTTTTTCAGCAACACGTGGATCGACTGGGCATGTAGCTGAATAGTCAAAGTAAATAGGCAGTTTCATTTTCTACTCCAATGTAAAAACTGACCGCTAAGAGCGGGCATTAACACCGTGAGGTGCTGCACTAATCGTTGTAGTGCTCGTATTTTTATGTGCAAAACCATTATTAACCGCAAGATCGATATCTTGACGATCAGAAATCTCTAAAACTTCGTTATCTTTCATTAGCTCACCGAGCGTAATGTCATTTAAGAAGCTGCTGATTCGGGAGCTTAAATCACGCCAAAGAGTGTGAGTTAAACAACGACTACCACCTTGGCAATCTGCTCGACCGTGACACTTAGTTGCATCAACTGATTCGTCTACTGCAGCAATTACAGTTCCGACAGCGATGTCGCTCGCTTCAGCACCTAAACGGTAACCACCGCCAGGACCACGAACACTAGCAACTAAGCCAGCTTTACGTAACTTAGAAAATAGCTGTTCTAAGTAAGATAATGAGATGCCCTGTCGCTCTGAAATATCAGCCAGAGGAACTGGGCTTTTTTGCGAATGCAGTGCTACATCTAGCATAGCTGTTACCGCATATCTTCCTTTAGATGTAAGTTTCATATCACACCGAATCCACATTGTTTATGTGGTTGGAATCTTCCCATACCTGACTAAATTGGTCAAGTATTTAGTTGACTATTTTAGTCAAGTATTCACCCTTAGAGTTTGTGTGGTTTTTATTTGTCGTTTTTGCTCTTCTCAATTGAAGTCAAAATGCCGCGTAGAGTGTTGATCTCTTGCAACTCTGGACGAGCTCGACTGAACAGACGACGTAGTTTATTCATCACCTGACCTGGCTTATCCTTAGAGATAAATTGGGTATCAATGATCACTTTTTCAAGGTGCTCATAGAACATTTCTAGTTCTTCGTGACGAGGGTACTCATCTTGTTGCTGTGGCTGATATTGGCTAGCGACCATATCAAGGTGAGCTACACGCACTTCGTAGCTCAGAGTCTGCACTGCCATTGCTAGGTTTAGCGAGCTGTATTCAGGGTTAGCTGGGATACATACATGGAAGTGGCACTTCTGAAGCTCATCGTTAGTCAAGCCAGTACGTTCACGGCCGAACACTAATGCGACTGGGTGCTTTTGACCTTCAATCGCAAACTTTTGTCCACACTCACGAGGCTCAAGCATTGGCCATTCAAGCGTACGTGAACGTGCACTCGAACCAACCACCAAACCACAGTCTTTTACGGCTTCGTCTAATGTAGAAACGATAGTCGCGTTTTCTGCGATGTCACCTGCACCCGCAGCCAGTGCTAAGGTCTGCTCGTCAACTTCACATTGAGGGTCTACAAGAACTAATTGACTCAAACCCATCACTTTCATTGCGCGAGCTGCTGATCCGATATTTCCCGAATGAGACGTACCAACCAGAACGACTTTTACATTGTCTAACATGCTATATGACACCACTTTAAAAATAATCGCGAGATATTAACACATAGCAAAGTAAAATGGTCAGACCCTTCGCGTAATGTGAAACCAAGAGTTCAAAAAATAACCACTTCCCTTTTGGTAAAACTTTGGTATACTCGCCGCCGCTTTAAATTGTTCTTTAACATCTTGTGGGAAAAACCATATGCATCCAATGCTAAACATTGCGATACGCGCTGCGCGTAAAGCTGGCAACCATATTGCTAAATCTCTAGAAACAACTGATAAGATCGAATCGTCTCTAAAAGGTAACAACGATTACGTTACTAACATTGCTCAAGAAGCTGAGTACATGATCATTGAGACAATCAAAGCATCTTACCCAGAGCACAGCATTATTTCTGAAGAGAAAGGCCTGACTGAAGGTAAAGACTCTGATGTACAATGGATCGTTGACCCACTGGATGGCACCAACAACTTTGTAAAAGGTTTCCCTCACTTCTCTGTATCTATCGCTGTTCGCATGAACGGTCGTACAGAAGTTGCTTGTGTTTATGACCCAATGCTAAACGAGCTATTCACAGCTCAACGTGGCGCTGGCGCTCAACTTAACAACGCTCGTATGCGTGTTACTCAACTAAAAGACCTTCAAGGTACTGTTCTAGCGACTGGTTTCCCATTCAAGCAAAAACAACACTCTGAATCTTTCATGAAGATCATCTCTGGTCTATTCATCGACTGTGCTGATTTCCGTCGTACAGGTTCTCCTGCTCTTGACCTATGTTACCTAGCAGCTGGCCGTGTTGATGGTTACCTAGAACTAGGCCTTAAGCCATGGGATCTAGCAGCTGGCGATCTAATCGCTCGTGAAGCTGGCGCTATCATGACTGACTTTGCTGGCGGTACTGATTACATGACGTCTGGTAATGTTGTTGCTTCAAGCGCACGTGGTGTTAAGTCTATTCTTAAGCACGTTCGTGAGAACGCTAACGAAGGTATGCTGAAGTAATTCAGACCTTACGTTAACGCTCCCTATTTTAAGGGCGCATAAAAATTCCAAAGCCTCGCTATATAGCTATAGCGAGGCTTTTTTGTATCTGCGATACGAGATACGAGATAC